>CAKSPL010000092.1 GCA_934481325.1 uncultured Eubacteriales bacterium
GATATCTACCTTGATGGGTCTGCCGTTATCCACCGCTTCCACGGTGAATTCCATATTTTCATAAAGGAAAACCTCACCCTCGCCGGGCAAATGGTCCGTGCGTTCCCGCAGGAAGGTCAAAAGCGGCTTTTTCTCAAACTGTGCCGGGGGCTTCGGCAATCCCATCCGCTCGTACAGCACACCGAGCGGCAGGCGGGTATTTACCAGATAATGATTCCCGCCGAGCGACTGGAAGTTGCGGTCCACCACGTCCTCCTCGTCAAAAATCTCACCGACCAGCTCCTCCAACAGATCCTCCACCGTCACAATGCCGACCATTTTGCCTTCCTCATCGGTCACGATTGCCATATGGTGTTTATGCTGACGCATATCGTTCAGCACGTCGTCTGTCAGGGCGTTTTCCCGCACGAAATAAGGAGCCGCCAGCACCTGGCGGAGCTTTACGGGGCGTTTGCGGTTATATTCAATGAGATATTGCCGGATCCGCACGGTTCCCACAATCCGGTCCGGCGTGCCGGAGTACACCGGTATCCGCGAATGATTGGTGGCACGGATTGCCGCCACCACTTCCTCCTCCGAGGCATCAAGCGGGATGGACTCCACATCCTTTGCCATCGTCATAATATCGCGAATTTTGGTGGCGTTGAATTCCAGGACGGATTTCAGCATATCCCCCTGTTCCTCGTCTACCACGCCTTCTTCCTCCGCCGTGTCGATAATATCCCCCAATTCCTCCTCGGTGATGGAGGGCTGTTCTTCCTTGGCAAAGCATTTGGAAACGCCCTTTGAAATCAGCCCGAAAAACGCGGAGATGGGAGCCAGAATCTTCATAAAAAAGCGAAGAGAACCGTTTGTAAGCATCGACACCGTTTCACTGCGGTCATTCGCCAGCGTTTTCGGAATCATCTCGCTGAACAGAAAGACGATTGCCGTGCTGACCACGGTACAAAGAAGCGAAAACCGGAAGGAGCCTGTGTCAACTCCCTTTGTCGAAAAAATCCGCGTTGCAATGACCGCGGCAACCGAAGCCGCCGCAATATGCGTGATGTTGTTGCCTACCAACAGTGTGGTAAGTGCCTTTTCAAAGCGGTTCAGCACATACATTACGCCCTTGGCGCGTTTGTTGCCTTCCTCCGCTTTGGATTTTATCCGGATTTTGTTGACCGCGGAAAAAGCACTTTCCGCGCCCGCAAAATAAGCACCGAATAAAACGAACAGGATAAATGCGATTAACAGGGGCATCACACCCGATAAGGGTATACTGCCCGATGTACTACCGCCGCCGTCCATAAAAATGAATCAACTCCTTTTTTGAAATGTAGATAAAATTATTATAACACTATTCCGATTTGTTGTCAAGTATTCTTTTTTCACGGGATTTGCCGTCTCTCTGACACCGCACCTGCAAAAATCCGATCAGCCTTCGGCGGGGCGCGGCACGAACGGCTTCGCGGTCTGCAATTCTTTTTGCGTTACCGGCTTCGGAAAGCACAGGGCGTACAGCCCGTCCGAAATGCGGTCAAGCTCCCTTGCCCGGTGCGCGGCGGCACCCGACCTTTCCACAGCCGGTTTTTTTGTCAGCACCGGAACGGTGCGCGTTTTGCGCGTTCGGGAAAGAAAGGCAAGTCCCTTTTCATTTGCCGCCAGCAAACGTAGAAACGCCGGTGCCGCCGTGAGATCCTCCCTCCGCACGCCGGCAAGCAGAAACAGCAGGGCGCGGCGGATTCTGCCGTCGGTATACGCACCGCACGCGGTGGCTCTCAGCAGGCTTTCGTAATCGGTGGCGGTCTCTGCCGCCGAAAGCAGGCGGGCAAACAACCCCGCATCCATCTCCGCCGTGGGCGGAAACGGCGTTTTTCTCATACCGTATCCGCGCAAAACGGCAAGCATCGCCCCGCCGAGGCGGGAAATATCCGCCGTTCCGGTGCGCTCCGTTGCCGCACGGAAAATCTCTCTTGTTTCCGCGGGTAAAAACGGCAATATCCCCCCGGACGCGCCGAGTTTTGCACGCAATGCGGCGGCACTGGGATATGCCGCACCGGCATCGGCGGAGTGATAGCCCTCACCCACCCGCCGGACGGTCAGGGCAGTGAGCGGAAGTGCTTCCTTCCGGATGGCGCGGAGATAGGAAATGCCGAGAATGTCATTGGAGGAAAACTCCTCCCCGAGGTAATCGAAAACCGCCCCCGTACTGCCCCGCTTTTTGCACGCCTGCCGATAGTACGGCAAAAACTCCGGCAAAAGCAGCTTCTCCGCCGCCGCAAGCAGGCGCGCCGTGTCCCCGCACTCACTGCCGAATGCCAGCGTCCCCGCACCGACTGCCGCCAGCGCGCGCACCCCGGCGGTGGCAAAATACTCCGCCGATGCCGCAGAATACGGGAACGGTAGCTCCAACACAAGGTCGGCTCCCGCCGCCACCGCCGCCGCCGCGCGCGGCACGGGCGGCAGAATTGCCGCCTCGCCGCGCTGAGTAAAATTGCCGCTCATCAGGCAGATTACGGTATCGGCTCCCCGCACCTGCCGCAACAGGTACGCGTGCCCCGCGTGAAACGGGTTGAATTCGCAAACAATCCCGATATGCTTCATTTTTCGGTTTTTCCGGGAAAATTTCTCATTTTCCGTCATCCTCTCCTTGAAAATATGGAAAAAGTGTGTTATACTGTCTCTGATAAATTGAATTGGAGGCTATACTATGAATGTACTGGTTGTAAACGCAGGGTCCAGCTCCCTGAAATACCAACTGCTTGACACCAACACCGACAAGCTGATCGCAAAGGGCATCTGTGAACAGATCGGGGATACCACCCGCTCGCTCATCGATCACAAACAGCTCGTGAAGGGGCTTCGCGTGACCGAAAACCGCCCGATGACCACGCACGCGGAAGCAATGAAAATGGTGGTGGATATGTTGCTTGACAAAACCTACGGTTGCATTTCCTCAATGGACGAAATCGAGGCGGTCGGGCATCGGATTGTGCATGGCGGTCCCTATTTCACTTCCTCGATTCTCCTGAATGACGAAGTGCTGAAAACGCTCCGCAAATGCTATGATTTTGCCCCGCTTCATACCGGCGCGCATATTCAGGGCATTGAGGGTTGCCTTGCCGTGATGCCGAACAAGCCGCAGGTGCTGGTGTTTGACACCGCCTTCCATCAGACGATGGCTCCCGAGGCGTATATGTACGCCCTGCCCTATGAGATTTACGAGAAGTACGCGGTGCGCCGTTACGGTGCGCACGGCACCTCTCACCGCTTCGTCTCCAAGGAGATGTGCCGCATTCTCGGCAAAACCGAAGGCACGAAAATCGTGACCTGCCACATCGGCAACGGCTCCTCGATTTCCGCCGTCAAGGACGGCAAGGTGATGGACACCTCTATGGGCTTTACCCCCCTTGCAGGTGTGGAAATGGGTACGCGTTGCGGGGATATTGACCCGGCAATCGTTCCTTATCTGATGGAAAAAATGAATCTTTCCACCGCCGAGGTCAACGAGCTGATGAACAAGAAATCCGGATTTCTCGGGGTAACCAAGGGCTTCGCCTCCGACTCCCGCGTGCTGGAAGAGGCAATCGCAAACGGCCCCTCGGACCCGAATTTTGAGCTTTCCAACCTCGCCGTCAACATTCTCAAGCACCAGATTAAAAAATACATCGGCGGTTACGCCGCCCTGATGGACGGGCTGGATGCCGTGGTATTCACCGCCGGCATTGGCGAAAACAACCCGCACCTGCGGGAGTTGGTCTGCGAGGATATGGACTACTTCGGCATTCAAATCGACAAGGAGCTGAACGCCAAGGTTCTGCGGCAGGACAACATCGTGCGGCTCTCCACCGATGACTCGAAGGTGGCGGTTTACGTCATCCCCACCAACGAAGAGCTGATGATTGCCCGCGATACCGAGGCACTTGTCCGCGCGGCGGAATAAGCCTTACTCAGTATAACACATTCCGCGGGTTTTGGCAAGCCCGCAAAAGGCGGAAGCGGCACCCCTGCCGCACTTGCCCTGACAGGAGATATCCGAGCCTGCCGAAAGCACAATTTTCCGGGGCTTTTCGGATGATTCTCCGTACAGAGATATTCAATGAAAGGAAAAAACGATGAAAACTTTGCAAAAACTGAAAAATTTTGCGGGCGTGCAGGGTCCCGTCCTCACGATTGTGATGGACGGCGTAGGACTTGCCCCCGAGGGTCCCGGTAACGCGGTAAAATCCGCCTACACCCCCAATCTCGATATGCTGATGGCAAATTACCCCCACGTAGCTCTCAAAGCGCACGGCACCGCGGTGGGGCTTCCCTCCGATGACGATATGGGCAACTCCGAGGTGGGTCACAACGCCCTTGGTGCAGGGCAGGTCTTTGCCCAAGGCGCAAAGCTGGTTTCCAACTCCATTGAGTCCGGCAAGATGTTTGAGGGTGCCACCTGGAAGGAACTGATCTCCAACGTTAAGGCAACCGGTGGGGTGCTGCACTTCCTCGGGCTGTTCTCGGACGGGAACGTTCACTCTCATATCAACCACCTCAAAGCTATGATTATCGAAGCCAAAAAAGAGGGCGTGAAAACCGTCCGCATTCATATCCTGCTGGACGGGCGCGACGTGGGTGAGACCTCGGCCCTGGAATATATCAACCCGTTTGAGGAATTTCTCAAGGAGCTGAACGGCGCGGACTTTGATGCGGCGATTGCCAGCGGCGGCGGGCGTATGACCATCACGATGGACCGTTATGAAGCCAACTGGAAGATGGTGGAGCTTGGCTGGCACACCCACGTGCTGGGCGAGGGACGGCAGTTTGCAAGCGCGGCGGAAGCCGTGAAAACCTACCGCGAGGAAACCCACGCCATCGACCAGGATCTCCCCCCCTTCGTGATTGCGAAGGACGGGAAGCCGGTCGGCACGATTCACGACGGCGACAGCGTGATTTTCTACAACTTCCGCGGTGACCGCTCGATTGAAATTTCCAAAGCCTTTGACGGCGGCGCGGAATTTGACAAATTTGACCGTGTGCGCGTGCCGAAGGTGGTATACGCCGGGATGCTGGAATACGACGGTGACCTGCACATTCCGAAAAAGTATCTGGTCAACCCGCCCGAAATCACCAACACGATGAGCGAATATCTGGCAGGAACCGGCATTTCCCAGCTTGCCATTTCCGAAACGCAGAAGTTCGGCCACGTCACCTACTTCTGGAACGGGAACAAATCCGGCAAGTTCTCCGAGGAGCTGGAAACCTATATCGAAGTCCCCTCCGATGTGGTTCCCTTTGAGCAACGCCCGTGGATGAAGTGTGCCGAAATCACCGATAAGCTGATTGAATGCCTGGAGTCCGGCAAGTACCGGTATCTGCGCGTCAACTTCCCGAACGGGGATATGGTGGGGCATACCGGGTCGCTTGCGGCAACCCGTTGCTCGATGGAAGCACTGGATCTCCAGCTGGGCAGAATCCTGCCTGTGGTGGATCGCCTCGGCGGGGTGGCACTGATTACGGCGGATCACGGCAATGCCGACGAAATGTACGAGGTGGATAAAAAGACGGGTGAGCCGAAGAAGGACAAAAACGGCAGGTACAAGGCAAAAACCAGCCACACGCTCAACAAGGTTCCCTGCATCATTTACGATAACACCGATGCCAAAAACCACTACGAGATG
>CAKSPL010000093.1 GCA_934481325.1 uncultured Eubacteriales bacterium
CAGTGTTCCGTCCCAGGACGGCGTGATAGACGACTTTGCCACCAAAAAGGAGCTGACGCACCTGAAAAAAGGAGAAAGCTACACCAACGCGTTTGAAATTACAATCAACGAATAAAATAACCCCTCGCATAGGTTTGCCGTGCAGAAGGGCAGAAATCGAAAAGCACAATCACGCAGTGTTTCCGCGCGGAAAAGCAGAACGTCCCCTGCGCACCCCGCGCGAAAAAAACGAAAAAAGCCCCTTTACGCGGTGCTACCGCGCAAAGGAAAAAACGAAAAAAGCACCGGAAATCCGGTGCTTTTTTCGTGGTGGGAGCGGGTGGATTCGGACCACCGAAGGCAGTGCCAGCAGATTTACAGTCTGTCCCCTTTGGCCACTCGGGAACGCTCCCATATTCAAGATGATTCGGCGGCGGTGCCGCCGAATATCACTGGAGCTGGTGAACGGAGTCGAACCATCAACCTGCTGATTACAAATCAGCTGCTCTGCCATTGAGCCACACCAGCGATTTCGGAACGCTACGATTATACCACAGTCCGCGCCGCTTGTCAAGCCCTTTTTGCAAAAATTATGCGTTTTTCGCAAAGTATATTTCTCCCGCGCCAAATATGGTGGTTTTTCGCCCCGGAAACCGGGTGGGAGGCAAACCCGCCGGCGCGTAGCCTGACGGGATGCTCCCAACCCCGATTCCGGGAGGTGGGGGATAACCGCGGACGATTTGCCTGTTCTTCAGAGGGTTGCCCATTCTCCGGGAGTTGTTCTTTCTCCGAGGTATGGGGAATCCTCCCCCACCCGCAGTCCGTCATACATCACACCGCCGATATGCTCGGCAAACTGACCGTAAATATTTTTGTCAATCGTGCCGATCTTTTCCGGCAACATCACATAGAGCTTCTTCATTTTTCGCCTCCGTTTTCGGATTCCGGCAGATACCGGATTTCGGTTTCCTCGGGGGAAAGCTCAAACACCGACAGCACGCCTTTTCCGGTTCCCTCCACCTCCGGGCGAAGATTGGTGGCAATACGGCTCACACCGAAAAGCCCCAACTTGCCGCCCTCATACAGGCGGATACCGGTCATCGAACGGCGCAGAATCGCCGCGGGGGACAGGAATTTATCCAACCGACCCACAGGGGTCACCTTTCCCGAAAGCGGGCAGAACAGATACAGGCGGAAGCTGTCGTTGTCCGGGAGCGTGAGCGAAAAGCGATCCCCGCGCTCCAACACGAAATTCTCGCCCGTAAGCTGTTCACACACCAGATACCGCCCCGCGCGCATTCCCGCGTCGGCGGCGGAAATCTCCCCGGCCTGCGGCTTGTTTTCCGCGTGCAGATTGAATACCGCCAGCACGCCGCACCCGTTCACACGGTTGAAAATCATAAAAGGTGTGTCGGCAGTCCGCGGGTCGGTGAGCAGGCAGTCCTTCGTTGGAATTGCCTGCCCCTCGGCACGGAGCAACCGTCCGTCCGAAAAGCACAACGGTGCCAGAATTTCCCCGCGCGAACGCCCCAAACGGTCACTGACATACACGGGTCCGCCCGAAATCGCGCGGCAAACGCTGTTTTTGACCGCCTGCTCGTCATCCGTCCACCACATATCCCAGTCACTGAAATAAAACTGCCCCTGGAAAAGCGAATTATAGGCGCATTGCAGAATATGCTTGGCAAACCACGGGCGATTTTCGGGCAGGAAGTCATCCGAGCAGCGGGAAACGGCACTTTCCGCGCGATTCCACATACACTCGCTTGCCATCCCCATACAGTTAATCAATCCATCCCCGAAATGCTCCGCCGTTACGGTCTCAATCGCGCCCTGGATTGCGGCGGCTGCCTCGCCCACGGGCAATAAGTGCCGGTACGTGTTGCGATAATGGCTTTGATTATCCACTTTTACAAAATCCCCGCCGGCGTTTTTAATCAGATCCTGCATCACGGTATGAAACCGCTCTGCCGACTCTTTCGTGGGTTTTGCCACCAGCTTTCCCGCCGGGGTCATCACAAGGTCGTCCGCCAAGCGCGCGGCAAGCGGTCCGTCCGGATCTATGCCCTTCCAGTACCCGGTGGTCGGATACCACACCCCCACCTTGAAGCCTTTCTGATGCAGCGCAGAGACGGCACCCGCAAGCCCGTGTGGGAAACGCACCGGGTCAGCCTCCGCCTCATACAGCGTACTGCCGTGCATCACCTTTACCATTTCGCCGAACGGGAGATTGTCGGGTACCTCGTTCAGTCCCTTTACCTCCCCCCACATATCGTCGATGATGCACCAACGCACGGGGATTTTTTTGGCGAGAAATTCGTCCGCCTTTTCGCAAAGCCCCGCTTCGTTCACGCGGATCTGAAACGCATCCCACGAGCACCAGCCGAGATATTCCAAAACCGACGGAAAGGTTTTCCGGTCAAGGGTTTTGACCTTGCCGCAAAGTGCGCGCTCCGCGGATTCCGCCGTACTGTGCAACAGCGCGTAAGGGTCTTTGCCTGCGGCAAGCAGTACGCACGCAGTTTCGGGAATTTCGGTCAACCCATCGGCATAGCTGAAAAGCCGGATATCCAACCCCGCCTCGCCCCCGGAAAGAATACAGTTGTAACGCTTGCCGCAAAGCGGCCACAAAAGCCGCCACAGCTTTCCCTCCTTCCAGAGCAGTGCCTGCGTGCGCGGCGGAACGGCGGAAAGCTCATTCCCGAACTCGGGGCGGCACCAGAACTCCCCGTGCATTTTGTCCGCCACAAAGCGGACTGCACGGTTCGGCAAGCGCACAATGAGGGCAGCGTCGTCACACAGGGTTTCGCCCGGTGCCGTCAGCTTTGCTTTGATATGAAGGAGCGTTGCCGCCCCAACGCGCTCCCGGCGCAGTTCCGCCGTGCCTTCGGTGGCTTCGTACAGTCCCTCCCGTTTTCCCGCAAGCGGAATTTCCCGCCCGGAGGCGGTTTTCAGAAAGATTTTGAAATTCTTGTTCATTCCGACAAACACTCCTTCCAAATCCGAATCATTCCGGTAAAATCCTTGGTCACGCTGACAATCGGTGTGCCGCTTTTCTCATACCGTTCGGGGGCTTTTTCGGAAATCAGGGCGATTTTTGCCACCCCTGCCGCCCTTGCCGCCGTCACCCCGGAGCAGGAATCCTCAAATACCACACACTCGCAAGGGGCTACCCCCAACAGCTTCGCCGCACGAAGAAAGCAGTCCGGCTCCGGTTTTCCGGGAAAGGTGCCGTCATCCAGCACAATCCGTTCCCGGTCAAACCAGCGGGAAAGCCCGAAGGTGCGAAAGTAAAAATCCACATTGCTCACCTCCGACCCCGTGGCAATGGTAAACGGAACCCCTTCGGCTTTGAGTTCATCCAAAAACTCCGGCGCACCTGCCACCAAGTGACATTCCGCGGGGTGAGCAAGGCACAAATCCCGATAAATCCCCTCTTTTTCCAGTGTCATACGCGCAATTTCCGCATCGCTTACCCGCTCACCGAACATTCGGCGGAGAATAAAGGCATTGGCTCTGCCGAGAAAAAACCGAATCAACTCTTCCTCCGTGACCTGCTTGCCGTAGCGACCCGCAAATACACGCCACGCCTCCATATGCCGGTCGGAATCCTGGAAAAGCGTGCCGTTGAAATCAAAGATTACCGATCGCATAAACCCTCCTGTTTTGCGGCGCGTATGCGGGCATTCCGGAAAACCGACAGGTCAACCGGGGCATTTTGATCGCCCTTGATTTCCCGTGTGAATTGCTTGCCCACCCACGGGTATTTTGCGCCCGCCATTTTGTTGTAAGGAAGCAGTTCTACCGGAGAATCCCCCGCAAGCTCCGAAATTCCCGCCAGATTCTCCGCCGTATCGGTAATCCCGGGAATCAGCGGCACCCGCAACAGATACGGCACACCGCACGCCTGCAAAAAGCGGAGATTCCGAAGAATCGGCGCATTGTCCTGCCCGGTATAGTGCCGATGCGCCGCGGGGTCCGCCAGCTTGACGTCCATCATCACGTAGTCGCAAAGCGGAATGATCTCGCGGAAAAGCTGCGGTGCGGCAAAGCCGCAGGTTTCGATTGCTTTATGTACCGCCAGCCCGTTCAAAAGCTCCCGGGTAAATTCGGGCTGAAAAAGCGGCTCGCCGCCGGAAAGTGTGACCCCGCCGCCGGAGGCACGGAAAAAATCCGCATCCCGTGAGAGCTTTGCGGCAAGTGCCGCCGCCTCCCATTCCTTCCCGATTTCCTCCACCAGCCCCATCGGGCAGGCGTGCAGGCACCGCGAAAGCCCGCGGCACTCCGGGTGGTTGCAGGGGATTCTGCACCGCCCGCAGCTAAGGCAGCCCTTCTCCCGCACCAGCACGCCGCGCCCGGCGTCCAGCCCCTCCGGATTGTGGCACCAGATGCACCGCAACGGGCATCCGCGCAAAAACACCGTGGTGCGCACACCGGGGCCGTCGTTGACCGAAAACTCCTTGATATCGAAAACGTATCCTTTTGTCACATCGTGTACTCCTGCCGTGCGATGACGTGGTCCTGATATTCTTTGTCCAGCTCCACAAAATAAGCACTCCAACCCCAGATGCGCACCACCAGCTGTCCGTAATTTTCCGGGTGCTTTTGCGCGTCCTTCATCTTTTCGGCGTTTACGGCGTTGAGCTGGAGCTGATGCCCGCCCCGCAGGATAAAGAACCGCACCAGCTCCGCCAACTTGGCAATGCTTTCGGGGTCGGCAAACATCGAGGATGCAAATTCCAGTGTGAGCGGCCCGCCGTTGCAGACCCGCCCGAGATGCTGTTTGGTAAAGGAGCGAATCACCGAAACGGGGCCCGGTGTTTTGGCAAACAGATTGGGGGAGAAGTTCGTGCCGAACGGCTCCCCTGCCCGCCGCCCATCCGCAGTGGCTCCGGTTTTGCCCGCGTGCCAGAGATAATACATTGCCGTCCCCGTCCCCGCGCGATAGCACCCGCCGTAGTCGTTATGTCTGCCCTCCAAGCCGTCCGCATAATCGTCCAGTATCCTTGTGGCAAGGTCGTCCACCGTGTCGTCATCGCATCCCATTTTCGGGGATTCATAGCGTAAAACGCGTAACAGTTGGGGGTCTTTTTCAAAATTTGTCTCCAACCCCGCCAAAAGGCGCGGCACGTCCACATCCTTTTTCTCAAACACGTGACAGCGGATAGCGGCAAGCGCGTCCGCGGCTCCGGCAATGCCGGTGCCGTGAAAGCCGAAATTGCGGTAGCGTCTCTCCGGAATCAGCAGGTCATACAGGGGGGACGGCAAAAACGCCGCCGCGCGTTTTTTGGCGGTCAGCTTTACCGCACCGGCGCGCACCGCACTGTCCACGCCCGCAAGAAAGGTTTCAAAATCCGGTGCGTCCGGCAGATAGGAAAAGGTTGCCTCCCGCACGACCTGCGGCAGATTGAACGCGCCGATGTTTACAATCTCATATCCGACGCCGGGAATGATAAACTCCCAGCAAGCCGCCACCACGTAGTTGCAGGCGTCCTCGTGCCGGTAGCCGTAGGCCTCCAGTGCGGGAATCACCACGTCGTCGTTGTTATATTGCGGAAAGCCGAGTCCTGCCGCCGTCAGCTCACTGCCAAGGCGGTACACCTCGATCGGGGTTTTGGAGGAAACGCGCAGATTGATTTTCGGGTCAATCATCAAC
>CAKSPL010000094.1 GCA_934481325.1 uncultured Eubacteriales bacterium
CTCTTGAACGCATACTTGCCGATCTGTTTTACGCTGACCGGCAGGCGCAGAGACTGCAACGACTTGCTGTTGTAAAACGCATATTCCCCGATGGATTCCAGGGAATTGCCGAGCGTCAGCTCGGAGAGGCAGGAGCATTTGTAAAATGCGTAGTCGCCGATGGTTTTCACCGAATCCGAGACGGTAACGGATTTCAGCCCCGTGCACTTGTAGAACGCGTGGGATTCAATCTCGGTGACCGCCGAACCAATGGTAATCTCGGGCAGTGCGGAATAGGCAAAGAGATGGTCACGCAGGACGGTGATTTTTTCGGGCAACCGTACCTCGGAAAGCCCGGTGCAACGGGCAAACGCAAAGCTGCCGATATTCGTCAGCTCATCGTTGAGCCGGACGGTGCGGAGATTCTCGCACCCGTAAAAGGCGTAAGCACCGATGGATTTCAGAAAAGGCGTAACCTCCTCCGTCTCTCCGTCTTCGTTTACGGTTTGCAGGGTAAACTCCCGAAGCGAGGTGCATTTGTAGAAGGCGGATCTGCCCACGGATTCCAGCATCAGCGGAAATTCCACGCGGAACAGTTCCGTGCATTTGTAGAACACATAGTCGGGCAATGCCGTGACTCTCGGGTGCAGGGTTACGGTTTTGAGTGAGGTGCAACCGTAAAACGCGCCTTCCCCGATGTTGGTGCATCGGGAAAGCCCCCCGATCGACGTCATAGAGGTGCATTGCTTGAAGGCGTAATCCGCAATGCCTACCACGCTGTTTTTCAGCTGTACTTCCCGGAATGTGGGAGCCTTGCCTTCCTCGGTTTCATAGCCCACAACCCAGTTGCCTGCATAGATGATGTGATCCACCGGCTCGTTCCAGAGGGCGGTGTTGTAAAATGCCTCAACACCGATTTTTTTCACGGATTTCGGAATGATCGTATCGTCATCACTGCCGACGTTTTTGTTGTTCAGCATTTCACAGTCGAAAAAGGCGTAATCTCCGATGGATTCCAGCCCCTCGTTCAGGCGCAATTTATACAGTGTGGAGCAATAGGTAAATGCGCTGTAATAGATCCGAAGCAAACCTTTTCCCGCCACAAACTCTTCCAAAACCGGGCAATTCTCGAATGCCTGCTCTCCGAGCGTATGGACGCGATCGGGAAGCGTGATGGTTTCCAACTTTGAGGACTGGGTAAAGCATTTGTCGGCAATCCCGACGGTGTCGGCCCTGAAATCACTTTTTGCGGATATCAGGTTCCCCTCGCTATCCGCCAGCACAACCTGGTTTGGCGTGATTTTGACATAGCTGTTACGGTTTTTCAGCCATACCAGCCAGTTGCCGGCTTAAACGAAGTCGCTCTCGCTGTCATTATAAATTTTGGAGCCGTTGAAAGCACCGGCACCGATAGGAATCACGCTTGCGGGGATTTCCAGGGCAGCAAGCTCCGCACAGCCGGAAAAGCTGTAATCGCCGATATCCACAACCGTTTCCGGCAGAACGATGTTACGGAGCAGGGGGTTGTTGCGGAAGCATCTGTTTCCGACTCTGCCCAACTGATTGCCTTCCGCAAAGGTCACGGAAACAAGCTGTACATCGTCCAGAAACGCTTCATTTCCGAGCGTGGTGACGTTTTTACCGATGGTAACGGTTTTCAGCGTTTCAATCGACGAGAATGCGCCGTCGCCGATGCTCGTCACGGTATCCGGCACGGTGACCTCCGTCAGCGCGGTGCCGAGAAAGGCGGAAGCCGAAATCGATTTGATGTTGTCCCCGATGACGATGGAGGTCAGCGACCGGCAGTAGGCAAAGCAGTACTCCGGCACGGTGTCAATCCCGGTCGGGATTTTCACGTCGGTCAGCGCACGGCACGCCTGAAAGGCGGAGGCACCGATATGGCTCACGCTCTCCGGAATCCGGATGGAGGTCAGCTGACCGCAGTTGTAAAACGCGTTTTCGCCGATGGAGCGGATATAATCGCCCAGCACGATGCTTTCGATATTCCGGTTACCCTTGAATGCGTTGTCCGCAATCTCGGTAACGGGCTTGCCACGGTAGGTGGATTCAATCAGCACGTTGCCGGTGGCTTTTCTCCCGCCGACAATCCGGTATTCGGTATTGCCGTTGATGGCAACGTATTCACAGCCGGATTCGTAGTCCCGATGGAACAGGAGTGGCTGTGACCAGTCGGAGGTTTTTTCGTTGTCCTCCCCTCCGGTTGCCATAATCCGGATTTCATAGTCTCCCATGTCCAGATCGGAGAGGGAATAAGAGGTCTTTCTGGTGGCTTTGTCGGAAATCACTTCGCCCGCAGAGGTTTTGATTTCCACCGTATAGGTGCGGGCGGAGTCCACGGCTTTCCAGGTAAGCAGGTTGTCTTCATCCACGTTCAATTTATCCGGTGTTGCCAGTGCAAACTTTTTTCCGCACGAGGAAAGGGCAAGGAGCAAAAGGACGGACACCACGGCAAGCACAATGACTACTGTGCGTTTTTTCATACCGATTTTCCTCCTTTACCTTTCTTGATGCGATAGTTGCGGATGATTTCGTGGGGCCACTTGAATTTGAACTTGCGCACCGCAATGTCCGCAAGGAACAGAACCAGTGCCAGAATCATAAAGAGATATCTCGGGTCAAAGGACTTGTTGATGGCAACCACGAAGCTCGCAAAGATTTCCTCCGGGTTTTCGGGGTCGGCAATCATTTTGCCGTTGCCGTACTCCGCAATCGAGGAAAGCGTTGCGCTCAGATCCTCCAAGGTTACCTCGGTTTCGGTCAGGTATTCCTCCGAATAGGAGAATTCCAGATACTTGCGGTAGGAGGAAAGCACGTTGCCTTCGGCATCCTTCTTTTCCAGATAAATCTCGTAAATGCCGCCCTCTTTGATTACAAAGCCGCAACGGCTGTAACCGTTGGAGGCGTCCAGCGCGGTGGTGATGTAGCACGCAAAATCGGAAAGGCGGGTGCCCTCCGGTGCCGCGGTTACCGTGCCGAGCGGGCAGGGCTGTGCAGCGGGGTCAGAGAGGCTTTGCAGATGACCGGTGAGGTACTGCCCCTCCTCCAGCGTGGTGAAGATACTCATCGCGTTGGTGTAGTTATCCGGCCGGAGCGAAATCGTAATCTGATTTTCGCGGATGGATTCCGTCGGCAGGAGCCCTGCAACGGCATTCAGGATAAACCGCTTGCCGGCTCCTTTGTTCTCCGCGGTTTCGCTGAGGAAATCGGAGGACCAGGTGCCGTTCAGGTCGCACATAAAGCTGCCAACCATCCCCTTGCCGTATTTCCATTGCGCATATATGGGGACGTTGTATTCGCCCATCAGCACCATTTCGGCACCGGATTTGACTTTTCCGCCGAAGAAGCCGTCCAGGGACGCGGCGATATAGGGGGTGTTCTTGCCCGCCTCCGATACGCGGAAGGTCACGCCGTTGAACAGCGGAGACAACACGTTGGAGGTGGAGGGGAAGAAGTTCTCGAAGTTGACTTCCTTGATTTCGGGGACGTTGAGGTCTTCACGCATTTTCTGAACGGTCTGTTGCATTTCCGAAATGGCGTAAAGTCTGCCGCCGCCGAGATCCGTGGCTTTTTTCATCATCTGCGCCGCGTTGGAGTTTTCGCTCACGCCGATACCGACCACGGAATAAGTAATGTCGTTGTTCTCGTGATACTGTTTGATGTAGCTGAGGTATTCTTCCTCCTGGTTACCCGGAACCTGACCGTCACTCACCACAATCACGTGGCGGCGTGCCACGTCCACCGAGAGCAGGGCGCGGCTGGCGCGATCAATCGCACCGGGGAACACCGTGCCGCCCGTGGTGCCGAGACTGCGGGCATAGTCGAGAGCTTCCGCAATTTTGGATTGCTGAGAGCGGGGCGTCAGCGGCAGGAGCGTTTCATATTCGCTGTCCAGCGTCATCAGACCGAAATAGTCACGCTCGCTCATCGCTTCCAGGCACTGTTCCGCCCCGGCAAGAGCCAGCTCGTATGCCGTGCCGCCCGTTTCGCTGTCCTTGACGGACATAGAACCGGAACGGTCCACGATTACGATTACCGCAATCGGCGGGGTGTATTTGATTGCCTGAATCGGCAACAGCTGTTGATACAGCGTGCCGAGCATATCGTCACGGTTGTAGGCGTGGGCGATATATCTGTCGTTTTCTCCGGTTGCAGACGGATTTTCATCCGCGCCGCCCACCGTGAAAAGCCCGCCGCCGCAGTCCTTGACATACTGTTCCAGAACTTCAACAAAGCCCTCCGGCATATCCTGGTTTGCCACGTTGTTGAGGATGACCTGGTCGTAGGCGCGAAGGGCGTCCAGCGTTTTGGGCAGGTCCGTGGCGGTGGTGATGTTTTTCACCGTCACTTCATAGCCGCCCATTGCACCGGTCAGCAATTCCGCCAGCTTTTCGGATTCTCCGTCCTTGTGCTCCAGAATCAGGAGCTTGTTGTAGTTTTCCAGGTTCAGATAAGTATGGTAAGCATTGTTCTGCGCAAGGTGGTCTTCATCATAGCTTACGCGGAAGGTAATCTGATGCAGTCCGTAGTTGTCAAAGGTGTGCTGAAAGGTCACGTTCTGTGTGCCGATTGTTGCCGCTACCGCCTGGGATTCCACCAGCACGTCGTTGTCGTAAAGATCCACGGTGGCATTTGCCTCCACGTTGGAGCTCAGCGTAACGGAAAGCTGGCAGTTGGAGCCGGGGACGATATGGAAATCGGGCAGGGTAGCACCGATCAGCTGCATTTCGTTTCCTGCAAAGAAGGAGGTGATGTTTGCCACGTCCACCTTGATACCCTTTGCCGAGATCGTGCGGATTACGGATTTTGCTTCCTCATCGGTTTCTTTGCCGTCGGTCACCAAAACAATCTTGCCGGATTCCGGATTGGTGAAAAGCTCCGCGGTATATTTCAGCGCGGCGGCAATATTGGTAGCACTGGTGTCCGGGCGTTCCGCCGCCTCATAGCTTTGCATCATTTTGGAAACCGAAACCTTGTCGGTCAGCTCCACGGCATAAACCTGATCGTATCCGAAGGTTACAATGCCGATGTGGAACCCGTCATATTGCCCCATATCCAACACGGTGCGCACAAATTCGTCCCGTGCCTTTTCGGACTGATTTTCGGTGTCCGAAACATCCACTAAGAGGATAATCTGATTATCCTTGTTCGGAATGTCGTAGGTAAACACGGCACCCGCCAGCGTCAGCACTGCCAGTGCAAGCACTGCCAGGTGCAACACGATGGAGGTGATGCGGTTTCTGTTTTTGCGGTATTTTTTGGAGAGTCGGAAATACAGCAGTGCCGTAATGCCCGCACCCAGCAAAAAAATCAGCAGCAGGAGGGGGTATGTGAAATGAATTCTGAAATGTTCCATTTGCTACCCCCCTCAGAGACTGTTTTCCTTGTGTTGCAGGAACCATTCGATAAAAATGAGTGCAACCAAGGCGGCGGCGAGATACAGCAGAAGGTCGCTGTAATAATCGCTTTCATCGATCGTATATTTCGGGCTTTCCAATGCGCCCGCGTCGGCAAAAATATTGCTTTCCGCCATCGGCATCCGCACGTAGATTTTCTCGGACACCGTTTTGCCGGCAAAGGTGGTTTGTGTAATCT
>CAKSPL010000095.1 GCA_934481325.1 uncultured Eubacteriales bacterium
GGAATACACCGTCATCCATCAGCATTTTTTGCAGGAGCGGCACGAATTTCTGCGCCACGTAGCGCGGGGAACATTTTCTGGAAAGAGCGATTGCCGCGGCAGTACCCGCCGCCTGCCCGAGCAGAGAGCAGGTTGCCATTACCCGGGTGGAGGAAAGTGCCGCGTGCGTGACGCTGATGTTTCTTCCGGCAAACAGCAGGTTTTCCACATTGACCGAATACAGGCAACGGTAGGGGATTCCGTAAATCGGCACGGGAATGGTGACCGAGGGGTGCGTTTGATCCCCCACCTTTTTCATTCCGTGCGGGTTGTGATCGTCCAGTGGCCAGCCGCCAAACGCAATTTCGTCCTTGAAATTGCCGCCCTTTACCACGTCGTGCTCGTTCATTACATAATCGCCGACGTAGCGTCTGCTTTCGCGCTTGCCGGGCAGGAAACCGACAAAATCCAGATCCCAGTTTTCCATCCCGTGGTCGCCGCGGTTTTTGATGTGATCCCACACGCCGAACACGGCGGCAAGCAATTCCGCGCGCACCTTATCCGCATCGTAAATGCTGTGCATATCCCCGCCAAGCTCAATCCACCACAGGTTGCATCCGCTTGTGCCAATCTGCTGACTGCGCAATTCCGCGTGCTCGTGGCTGGCAAGCCCGTTGGAAAAGCACTCGTCATCCGGGTATACATTGGCAAAGGAGGGGGGCGTGAACGGTACCGGATGGTCGGTTTCCCTTGCCGCCAGCAGAACCGACATTCCCATCGTCATCTTGTCCCCGTCTCTCGGGGTAAGGCTCTCGCCGGTTTCCAGTGCGGATTCCCGCCCGTGGCGGTAGCGTGCGCTGACCAGCGGGGCAAGGATACTGTCACCCGAGCAATCGGCAAACAGACGGGCTTTCACCGTAATCCAGGTATAGGTGGTCAGCTGCCAGCCGGTTACCGAAGCAATCTTACCGTGATGCACTTCCGCATCCGCGCACGAGCAGTTCATCAGAAGTGTAATATTGGGGTTTTCCTGAACCATATCATAAAGAGTTGCATCAAACAGGGAGGAAACCAGCGTGGGGTTTTTGGCAATGTTCCGCTCCTCCAATTCGCTGATCAGTCCGCTTTCGCGGTCAAATTTTCCTTTTGCGCCCCGCACCCACATCCGGATTTCGGAGGAGGCGTTTCCGCCAAGCACGGGTCTGTCCTGCATCAGGATGACCTTTGCCCCGTGGCGTGCTGCGGAAAGTGCGGCAAAACAGCCCGAAAGCCCGCCGCCGACCACGCAAAAATCGGTTTCCAGCGTCTGATGGTTCAGTTTGGAATTCATAACGGTTCCTCCTTGATCTGTCGGGCGGAAGTCTTTTCGCGCCGGAAGCGGCGGCAAGCCTCTCGCACTGCCGAAAGTTCTCTTTTCATTATATCATAGAAAAGAGAAAAAGTCAACCTCGCGGTAAAATGCGACAAAATTCTTGACAAACCGGAAAGAAGGGGCTATAATGGGAATGTTCCAATCAAGCGAAAGAGAGGAAAAACAGATGGCAAAAAAGAAAACATCCTTCTGGCAGGACTTCAAAAAGTTCATCACCCGCGGCAACGTCGTGGATATGGCAGTCGGCGTTGTGATCGGCAAAGCCTTCGGTAATATCGTAACCGGGCTGGTCAATTACATCATCAACCCGTTCATCGGCATTTTTATGAAAGCGGGCAGCCTTGACGACATCAAAACCGTCATCACCCCCGCGAAGTTGGACGAAACCGGCGCGGTGGTGACAAAGGAAGTGGCTTTGCTGTGGGGGACCTGGCTTCAGACCATTCTTGATTTTCTGATTGTGGCACTTTGCATTTTTACGGTGCTTCGCATCCTGATGCGTGCGAAAAATGTGATTGATGCCGAAAAGATCGCCGCCGAAGAGAAGAAGGCCGCTGAGGAAAAGGCAAAAGCCGAAGCCGAGGAAGCTGCCGCCAAACAGAAAGCGGAGGAGCTTGCCGCCCGCCAGACGCAGCTGGAAGAGGCAGTCCTGCATCAGGAAAAGTTGCTTGCCGAAATGTGTGAGCTGATGAAAAAAGGCAAATAATGCGCAAAACGCGTAAAACGGGCAGGGTCGCCCGGCGATTTCGCCGGGAGACCTGTCTTTTTTGCTCTGTGAACGGAAATTTTTGCAAACGATTGACAGCGGCGCGGTTTTTGTGTTAAAATATATTACTATAAAGGAAAAAACCGGAGATCTCCGGCAGAAAAGGAACGGAATATGGAAAATACGGAAAAAGGACGCCCCGTTTTCCCAAAACGGGCACTGATCACGGCAGGGATGCCGTACGGCAGCAAGGAGCTTCATTTCGGCCACGTGGGCGGCGTGTTCGTTCACGCCGATGCCTTTGCGCGGTTTCTGCGTGACCGCATCGGGGCGGAAAATGTGATTTTCGTGTCGGGAACCGACTGCTACGGCTCCCCGATTATGGAAAAATACAAAAGCCTTGTTGCGGAAGGCAAATTCAACGGCTCCGTACGGGATTTTGTGGCGATGAATCACGAAAGTCAGGCACGCACGCTGAAGGAATATGAAATCAGCACCTCGATTTTTGCCGCAAGCGGACTTGGCGAAAGCGGCAGAATCCACACGGCGTACAGCGCGGAATTTTTTGAAAAGCTGGCGGCAAGCGGCGCGCTGATGAAGCTCTCCACCAAGCAGTTTTACGATGAAAAATTCGGCACCTTCCTCAACGGTCGCCAGGTCACGGGCAGATGCCCGATTCAGGGGTGCAAATCCGAGGTCGGCTATGCGGACGAGTGTTCCCTCGGTCACCAGTACTTCCCGGAGGAGTTGATTGCCCCGGTGAGTACGCTGTCCGGTGAACGTCCGGTACTCCGCAACGTGGAAAACTGGTATTTTGACCTCGAACGGTATCGTTCGTTTCTCATCCGTATGATGGATGAAAAGGACGAAAAAGAAAACCTGCGTAAAACCACCTCCTTTGCCTGCCGGGAGTTCCTCAAGGACCCCGTGATTTACACCAAGAGCGAGTATGAGGCAACCGCACGGGAAAAGCTGGCGGCGTTTGCCTGCCGCTACGAGGTGGATGACGCCAAAGGGATGCTCCGCATCCTCTTTGACAAGCTTGTCGATCGCGAGGCGGCGTGTGAGATTTTGTCGGCAAACGGCATCCGCTTCCGCACCGGGAAAACGCTGGTTCCTTTCCGCCTTTCCGGCAATATCGAATGGGGCGTCCCCGTGCCGGAAAAGGACGGCGTAAAGGGGCTGACCTTCTGGGTCTGGCCCGAGTCGCTCTGGGCTCCGATTTCCTTTACCGAAACCTATCTGGAAAGCATCGGACACGACAAGGAAGAGTGGAAGGACTGGTGGTGCGACGAGGACGCAATCGTGTACCAGTTTATCGGCGAGGATAACATTTACTTTTATCATCTTGCCGAAATGGCAATGTTTGAGGCAATCAACGAAAGCCACGGTTATGACAAACCGTTCAAAATGCCGCGCATCATCGCCAACAAGCACCTGCTGTTCTTTGATAAAAAGGCAAGCAGCAGCGGCAAAATCAAGCCTCCGATGGCGGAAGAACTGCTCCAACACTACTCTGCGGAACAATTGCGCGCGCATTTTCTCGCCTTTGGTCTCGGCAACTCCAACGCGCCGTTCCAACCGAAGCCCTACAATCCCAATGCCGGGGAAAAGGATCCCGATCCCGCGGTGAAGGAATGGAACATTTTTACAAACCTGCTCAATCGGGCGACCAGAACCCTGTTCTATTCGTTCCAGAAGTACAACGGCGGCAATCAGGTTGTTCCGCGCGGTGAGGTAAGTGCGCCGGTGATGGAGGCGGCAAAAGAGGCGATTCTCAAGGTGGAAAATCATATGGCGGCGCAGAATTTCCATTTGGTAATCAACGCACTGGAGGAGTATTTCCGCCTGATCAACAAGGAAATTTCCGGCAGTTTCAAAGCTCTTGGCGAAACGCCCGATCCGGCGGCGTTTGAGCAGGCGGTGCGCGATGCCGTTCATATGGTCAAAACCGCAACCGTGCTGGCACACCCCGTGGCACCCGAATCCACGGAGCGTGTAATCGAATTTATGAATCTGCCGAAGGAAACCTTCTCGTGGGAGCACATTTTCGAAAGCGTGGACGCTTTGACCGAGGAGGGGCATACCTTCCGCGTGCTGGAACCGAGGAGCGACTTTTATACCAAGCCCGCCTGGCAGTATTGAGGAATCGCGTTTTGCAGGGCGGCACTCCCGCACTCTTTTCCCGCATTTCCTCCGTGATTCTCAAAACAAAAAGCCCCCGAACGGGGGCTTTTTGTTGTTTGCTCAGTCATCCTCCTTCGGATAAGGATACATCGGATACGGTGTTTTTGCCACAGGATAGACCGATGGGTGCTTCAATCCCTGCCTTGAAAGCTCGCGATGCCCGACCGACCAGCGCATCTCATAGTGTTCGCCTTCCCGGCGATAATCGGCATAAAACCCGAAAGAGTCTGCCATCCCGCCAAGATTGTTCAGCTCCGGCAACGGATCTTCCGGGTCGGCAAGGTTCATTTCGGCAACAAACAGCGGGGCTTCCGGGTCAATCGGTTCTGCCGTGAGTTTCAGGGCGCAGTCCCTTGCGGTACGCACTGCGGTCAGTGCCATCAGCATTAAAATCCCCATAAACCGCCCGATTGCCGGATTTTTCGAGGAGCGGATGTCAAGCCCCGAAAGGTTGTAATCAATCGTACAGCCGGTTAGGCTTGCCACGGTTTCAATCTGCGCCGCCAGTGCGCTGTAAAAAGCGCGGGTGATATCGATTTCCGGTGGCGAAACCTCCACCCTGCCGCAACGCAAAAGATAACGGTGAATCATTGCGTACTGTTGCTCACTCGGCGGTAAACGCCGGTTGCTTACGCCCTCTGTAAAATACACGCCGGGAAAACTTTCGGCAAGGGCGGCGGGTGAATCGGTGAACACCGCAAGGGACCGACAGGGGACCAGTGCCGCGGTCAGTCCCGTTTCGGCGTAAAACGGCGTCAGAAACAGCACGGTTTTTCCGATACAACGGAAAAATACCGGGATGTCCCCAAAGCCGGTGAGAAACCGGCGTAGCTCATTTTTCTCGGAGACCTTTGCCGGATGAATATCGAAAAAGGATTTTCCCCGCACGGAATGCTCCGGCTCGGAGCGGGCGGCAAGTATCGTTCCCCGTTCGTCCAACAGAAATAACCGATCCTCAAAAGTATTACCGCCGGGGATTCTGTCCTGAAGATCCAGCGGATTTCTGATCAGAGGGCGACGCCCCAACATAATACCTCCTTTTGGCGGTCAGTGGCGTTTCCAGGTGCGGGGGCAGAAAAGCAACAACACCGGAAACAGCTCCAACCGACCTGCCAGCATATCAAATATCAGCACGCATTTGGAAAAATCCGAGAAAAACGCAAAATTCCCGGTAGGACTCACCAGGTTCAGCCCGGGACCCACGTTGTTGAGCGTGGTAATCACCGCCGTGATGTTGGTGGTAAAATCCGCCCCGTCCAAAGAAATCAAAAGTGTGGAGCCAAGCAGTAAGGCACAAAGGCAAAAGGTG
>CAKSPL010000096.1 GCA_934481325.1 uncultured Eubacteriales bacterium
CGCACATACTATGCTTCATACTTATCTCTTGTTGTTCAATTTTCAATGACCGTTCTGCCATCGCTTTCTTGCGACAGCTTTGCTATTTTACCACACTTTGGACAGCTTGTCAACCCTTTTTTGAAAATTTCTCAAAAAAATTTTGGTACAGAAAATCCGGGGCGCGCCGCGCCCCGGATAGCGTCAGTTGTATTTATTTTACCGCAAAGCGGAACACCGCGGCGGAGAGCGGGAGGATTTTGCAATTATTTTGTCATTTTCTATTTACAAAACGGTTTTTGTGTGATATAATAGTGGTTGCCAAACAAAAACAAATATGATTTTCAAAGGACTTTCCCCCCAAGGGGATATTATGCCCTTTTTTACCCACCTTTTGAATTTGGTAAAAATGCAAATTCCACAGGTGGGTGAGGGGGATCTCCTTATCTATTTGTTTTTGTTTGGCGACAATTGGGGTTTGCGTTTTTCGGTGCGCCGACTCCGGTTGGCGCACTTTTTTATTTGTAAGGAGGTGAAACCTGTGAAAAAACATCCGAATTTCGACCCCATCGTGCCGTTGCTGAAAAGCAATGAATCATTTTCCCTGACCGAAAAGGAATATGAAAAGAAAACCGGCTGTGCCCTGCCAAAAAGTAACTCTTATCTGAAAAACGGCTCGGCACTTTCAAAGTTAGCCGCAAAGCACGGCTTTGAAGTGACTGTTCAGGATCGCACCGTGTCCATCATCAAAAAGGCAACCCCTTAATTTCAAAAGCAGAAAATATGATTGGAGGCAAAATGAAAAATCAAAAAATGAAGTGGCTTGCCCTTTTTCTGCTTGCCACTGTAATCCTGCAATGCTTTGTGCTTTCCTCCTGCAACCAGACTGATGAAAAAGACAGCACCATCCCATTAAGCGCAGAAAATTATAGCAACTACTTCTACGAAACCGCTACCGGAAAAATGGATGTAAAAACCTCCGGGTTAAACACTACATATTTTGTCAACACCGTTCATATCACATTTGATCTGAAACAGACAGCAGACGTAAATAATGTAGCGATTAAAGGCAAAGTTGACCTGCCGCTGTCCAAGACCCACCCGTTGTATGCAGAAAAGAAATTGCCGTTGGATTTTACGGTAAACATCAATGTTGACGGTCACGGAGAAACCGATGTATTTTTTCAGCACGGGGTCGGCTCCTACGGAGGATATTCTGCCGAGGATTACTATCTTACCATTGAAAGCATTACAGGCAGTATCAAATTGAAATAATCTTTGCAACTTTAAGACTTTTTTGAATGTGAGGTTTTAATTATGGAAGAAAAAATCATTTGTACGAGCGACAATATCAAAAAACCAAGCAAAGTCTGGACTGTTCTTGTTCTGGCAATGGCAATCTGCCTGATTGCTACTATAGTAACCGGAATCGCGGAGTCCAGCACCCGGAAAAAGGCGAACGCATACTTAGCAAAACACTATGTGTGGACCGGAGAAGTAGCGAAAAACGGGTACGGGGGCTATATTTATCAGTACGAATGGGATGCAGACTACACTGAAGCATCATACTATCACAAATCCGCCGTATCCCGCAGATGGTTGGTTGCCCATAACATTCTTAAAGTGACATCTGCCACCCTACTCGTTTTGGTCTTTGTGAAATACGGTATCTATTTTTATCTTCGAAAATCGAAAATCATCGTGTCGGACAAACGGGTATACGGAAAAGCAATCGGAAACAGAGAGGTAGATTTGCCGCTGAACTCCATCACCGCGGTCAGTATTTCCGGCAAGAGTCAAATTCTTGTTTCCACTTCCTCCGAAGTGTTTAAATTTTATCTTCAAACAAAGCGCGATGAGATCAAACAAGCCAACACGGATTTGTTGTTGACGCAAAAAAAGGAAGCCGCCCCCGAGAACCCGCCTGCGGAAAAAGGCACGGACGATATTAGGAAATACAAGGAACTGCTGGACTCCGGCATTATCACGCAGGAAGAGTTTGATGTAAAGAAAAAGCAGTTGCTTGGGCTATAACGGCAAACGATATTTCGGGAGGAAAAAATGAAAAAACTTATTTTGACGTTTATGATGCTTTCGATGATAATCTCTACGCTGCTTTTCTCCTCTTGCGCTTGTGAGCACACCTGGCGTGAAGCCACCTGCACCGCCCCGAAAACCTGTTCTAAATGCGGAGCGACCGAAGGCACAGCAGGCAGGCACATTTGGAAAGAGGCAACCTGCACGACTCCAAAGACCTGCTCCAAATGTGGAATAACCGAAGGCTCGGCAAGCGGACACATTTGGAAAGAAGCAAACTGCACATACCCTGAAACCTGTTCTCAATGTGGTGAAACAAGGGGTACCGTTTCCGGGAAGCATTCCACAAGGCAAGGTAATTGTGAATATTGCGGAACCTTCTTCAACGAACTGGCCGACGAAGTGACAACCATCAGAGAAGCATTCAACGCAATAAATATACAAGTAGCACATATTAGAGCCGGGTACACCTTCGGGGGCACTTCTACAAAAATGTCCATTTATATATCCGCTTTCAACAACATATCTACCACTTTTTACTCTGTCAAAGACATCGTAAACAAATATCCGGACGATTTCTCCACTCTGATAGAACCATTGAAAAACTTAGAAGAACAAATTGAGTCCACCATCAGTCGTTTCAACAGCAGTACATCTGCCACTCAAAAAATAAATATTTTATGGGAATTCTGTCAGTATTACAACGGTCCGGAAGACTGGTATTCTAAGCAATACCAACCTGCTACGAAAAAGTACTACAACCAACAAAAATAGCGCGTTCTAAAAAATCTTATCCATCAAAATCCCCCGCGGCACGGTGTGCCGCGGGGGATTTTTTTATTTGATAGAGAAATGCAACACCGCGGAAGCAAGCCCCCCGGCAGTGGCGATGACGGTGCACTCGCCCGGTTCCTTGCCCGTGCGTACGGCGAGTGTGGCGGTGCCGCACCAGGTGGTGCGCTCCGGCGAGGTGATGGGCGTATGGTCGGTATTGACCGCGCCGCTGGAATAAAAGCTGCCCGCGCCCGACACGGCAAAGCGCACCGGAACCTCGGCGTTCGGCACCACGCGCCCGGCGGCGTCCACCACCTCACAGGTGATCAGCGCGAGATCCCGTCCGTTTGCCGCCACGTCCGTGGTGTCGGCAACCAATCGCAACGCCGCGGGTGCGCCCGTGGTCTCCCGGCGGTCGGTGGCGGTAAGAGTTCCTACCTTATTATATACGCGCACTTCAACCGCTCCGGGTGCGTAAGGCACCTGCCATTCGGCGTGACCGTAACGCTCCACGGCAACCGTGCCGAGGCTCTTGCCATTCAGAAACAGCTCCGCCTGCGGCTGATTGGTATACGCCACCACGCGGATCGGCTCCCCCTCCATTCCCGCAAAATTCCAATGCGGAAGCACGTGCACCATCGGTGTGTCGGTAAAAAACGCCTGATGCTGCCAGAACGCGTCCTTTTTTTGCAGGCACCAGTCCAGCGTGCCGCTGACCGAGGAAACGCGCGGCCAGACCGCCTCCCCGCGGTACTCGCCGAGGTTCCAGTGGTAGCCGCCCATCACCCACTTGGTTTCAAGCAGGAATTTCCACGAAAACTCCCGGCTGCGGAAGGCGTTGTTGACGGTATGGTCATACGCGGTAACGTGCCCGCCGGCGGGGTCGTCCGCAAAATACCAGCCTTTGGTGGTGCCGGTGGCACCGCACTCGGCAGAGAAAATCGGCTTATCCGGGTGTTTTTCGTGTACGGGGACGTAATGATCCCATTTATAATTGATACCGATGGCGTCACACTCGTCAAAAATCACCGCATTGATAGGCTTTTCGGTCACCGCCATCGTCACCGGACGGTCGTCCAGCTTTTTCACAAACGCCTTCATCGTTTTGAAGATGCGCCGCCCGCGCTCATCGGTGGCAAGAAATTCCTCATTGCCGACCGACCAGAAAAACACGCCGGGGCGGTTTCGGTCGCGCTTCACCAGCATTTCCAGCTGTGCCAGCCCCTCCTCGGTGGATTCAAACCATCTGGTTTCGTCCATCACGATAAAGCCCGCCTCGTCCAGCGCGTCCATCAGTGCCACCGACTGCGGATAATGGCTGGTACGGTAGCCGTTGGCACCCATTTCCTGCATCAGCTTCACCCGGTAACGCTGTAAGTTATCCGGCACCGCGCGCCCGCAAAGCCCTATGCTCTCGTGTCCGCAAAATCCCTTGATTTTATACGGCTTGCCGTTGATAAACAGCCCGTTTTCGGGGTCGGTGACAAACGTGCGGAAGCCGAAGCGGTCGGTGACCTCATCCACGCATTTTTCCCCACGGTACACACGCGTGCGCATTGTGTAAAGCACCGGGGTATCCGGCGACCAGAGCGCGGGGGAATTTACCCCCATTACGGTATGCAAAACACGCTTTTCGCGCATCGGTGCCTTGCCGCCCGCCGCGACGGTGGCGACCTCGTTTCCGTCCGCGTCCAGAATCGTGTTTTCCACGCGGAGGGCAACCGTGCCGTCGGTATCGTTGCGCACGGTGGTTTCGGTTTTCACGCACCAGGTGCCGTCGTTTTGCTTTTCGGGTTTCACGTACACGCCGTAAAGCTCCACGGCGGTTTTGGCAGTGGAAATCAGCCACACGGGGCGGGTAATGCCGCCGCCCTCATACCACCAGCCCTCGGTTTCCTCGGTGGAAACGTAGACCGACAGCACGTTCTCCTCCCCGATGCGCACCGCGTCTGTGATATCCACCTCAAAGGAGGTATACCCGCAGAAATTGTGCTTCATCAGGAATCCGTTCAGCCACACGGTGGCGTGGGTGGTCACACCCTCAAAATAAAGCGTGAGCCGCCGGTCTGCCTCCTCCGGGGAGACGGTAAAACGCAACACGTACCAGCCGTTTTCGTACCGGCAGAAGCCCAATGCCTCGTTTTCGTTCGGGTCGTAGCCGTCCGCGGCGTGATAATCGTGCGGAACGCTGACGTTTTCCCATTCCTCGGCGGAATGCACGTGATTGCGGGAAAACGGATCGTTGATGACGTAATCCTTACAGGCGGGACCCTGCTTGGCGCGCTCGGTTTTGGCACCGACATAGGCAATGCCCTTGAATTTCGGATAGTGCGGTTCCACGTCTCCGCGGTGGAATTTCCACCCGTCCTGCAGGCGGGTAATCTTGCGCATATGCTGTCCTCCTTTTTCCGGGCTTTGCCCGAACTGATTCTATTGTAGCAGACACCGCGCGGCTTGTAAATGTTTTTTTCGGATTTTTTTGTACAGAACGATACAAGGGAGGACTTTTTGAAAAAGTCCTCCCTTGACCCGCCCGAAAGCCCTGCCATGCTGACGTGAAGGCACTCTTTTCTTTGTTGTGTCAGAGTCCTTAGCTCTTCTTTTTCTTTTGGGCAAGCAGGCACAAAAGAAAAAGAAGCAAAAAGAAAATGCCAAAAAAGAGACGCGCCAAAGGAAACTTTTTGAAAAAAGTTTCCTTTGGAATCCTTCCAAAACTTTCGCACAAACGACGCCGGACTTCGGGCGTGCGAACCC
>CAKSPL010000097.1 GCA_934481325.1 uncultured Eubacteriales bacterium
GTACCGCAGCAGTGCCGATTTGCTCCGCTTCCGCCAAATCCGTGGCGGAAGCAACATGTGCGCCGCAACGCTGGGAAATGTTCAACTCCACGGAGCGCACCTTACAACCGATTTCGCGTTTGACAGCGTACTCCAATGCCCTGCCGGTGCCGGAAAGCTGTTTATGCCCGAACGGATCGGTAGAAGGAACGCCGAAGCCCTCGCACACATAGGTGCCGTCCGCAAACCGCACCCCCTCCGACACGGCAATCACCACGTTCGGGTGATCGGCAAGTGCCGCGCGGACATCCTCAAAAAATTCCGCCTCGGAAAACGCGTGTTCCGGAAGATAAATCAGATCGGGTGAGGGACAACCCAAAAAGCCCCCCACGCCTGCGGCGGCAGTCAGCCATCCGGCATCTCTGCCCATAATCTCCACAACCGTTACGGCAGGAACGGTATAAACCGCGCAATCACGCAGAATTTCCTGCACGGTTACAGCAATATACTTTGCCGCCGAGCCGTAGCCCGGCGTGTGGTCTGTAATAATCAAATCATTGTCAATGGTTTTGGGAACGCCGACAATCCGCATTTCATAGCCGCACTTTTCCGTATATGCGGTGAGCTTTGCCACGGTATCCATCGAATCGTTTCCGCCGATATAAAAGAAATAGCGGATATTGTACGCACGGAAAACGGCAAGAATCTTTTCATATACCGCATCATTCTCCCCGGGTGCGGGCAATTTTTTGCGGCAGGAGCCAAGGGCGGCGGCAGGGGTGTGAATCAGAAGTTCCACCCGGTCCGGAGTGCAGAAAATCCCATTCAACTCCGTCAGTTCTCCCCGTGTCAGCCCCTCGATGCCGTTGCGCATTCCGTACAGCCTGTCAATCATACCGCTTCCGTTTTCCAGCACACCCCGTATACACCCGGCAAGTGTGGCATTGATTGCGGCGGTAGGCCCGCCGGACTGCCCCACTACCGCATTTCCAACCAGTTGATTCATCCCGTCCTCCGAACTTCAACGATGGAGATATTATAGCAAAAATGTTCGGAAATGTCAAGGTTTGATGCACGTTTGCGTTCAGATTTGATGGTTTTTCACATTCTGCCGGGCAAGAATAAGAACGCTTTTGGCATTTGCGTCATACTCCCCCGAAAAAAGATGCAGAATCAGCTCCTCCAAGGACGCCAGTGCGCCCACCCCGCACACGGCAAACGAAAACGGCACGGCGGCAGGAGTCAGCATCAGAAACGGCAATGCAAACAGCACAAATCCCGTCAGCTTGTTGAGATAGGTATGTACCGCGGCAAAGCGGCGGTAACGGATTGCCGCCGCGGCATATGCACAAAGGCGCAGGATCAGCACACCGCCCACGATCCACCAGACCACAGCGGGAAGCATTTCAAAAAGCGCGGGGAACAGGCGAATCAGCACCACGGTATAAAAAAGAATATCCGCCACGGAGTCGAGCCGCGCGCCGAAATCGCTTGCCGTACCCGTCATCCGCGCAAGCACGCCATCGACAATATCGGTAGTACAACAAAAGATATATACCGCAAAAAAAGAGAGCGAAAGCGGGGGCAGAAACAGGATCGTAACCGTACCGCAAATGCGGAGGCAAGTCAGCACATTCGGCGCGGTAAGATATTTTTTCATTCCGTTTCCCTCCTTTTTTCCGATACTTCTTTTTATTGTACCACTGAAAAAAAGATTTGTCAACCGTGCGGGGGAGGCGGTGCATTTCGGACAGGCGCATCCTCATATGATACCGCGGAGGTGATTTTATGTTTTCTTTTCTGCTCTCGCTCCTGCTCGGTGCGGTACATCTGTTGCTCGGCATCGGCACGCCAAGGCAGTTCCCGCCCCCGCTCCCGCCCGAGGAGGAAGAAGAAGCGTTCCGCCGGAAAGCCGCAGGGGACGAGGATGCGCGCGAAAAACTGATTCTGCACAACCTGCGCTTGGTCTCTCACATCGTGCGAAAATACTACGGTACGGCGAAAAACGGCGAGGACCTCGTTTCCATCGGCACCATCGGGCTCGTAAAAGCCGTGGACACCTTTCACTCCGAAAACGGAACGCGCTTTGCCACCTATGCCGCCAAGTGCATTCAAAACGAAATTCTGATGCACTTCCGCTCTCAGAAAAAGCTGTCTGCCGAGGTTTCCGTCAACGAAACGATTGACGTGGACAGGGACGGAAACCCGCTGACCTATATGGATGTCATCGCGGCGGAGGACAATATGGAGGAGGAGGTAGAGCTTGCCGTGCGGAGCGAGCGAATCAAAAAGCTGATCGGAACCGTGCTGGATGAGCGGGAGCGGCAGATTATTCTTCTGCGGTACGGGTTAAACGGAACAAAGCCGCGCACCCAACGGGAGGTGGCGGCTTTGCTTGGTATTTCCCGCTCATACGTCAGCCGGATTGAAAAATCCGCGCTGGACACTCTGCGGGAATATTTTTAACGGAAAATCTCTTACAGCCCGTTCACGGGGCGGGCAAGGTTCATTGCATCGCAGAAATTGATGGCGCGGTCGCGCACGTAAAAGCGAAGCAGATCCAGAATCCGGAGTGCCGGCTTTTCGGATTTCAGTGCCGGGGTAATATCCACATAGGTGCAATGCGTTCTGGTGCAAAGGGCGCGCAATGCTTCGTTGAGCGCGGCAGCACCGTTTTCCTCGGAGAGAACCGAAACCACATAGAATTTTGCGTGCTTTGCCGTGGCGCGCAGACTGCCGATCAGAGCCTCGTATTCCGCGAGAAACGCGGCAAGGTCAAAACCCTTCGCGGCAAGGTCGTTTTCCCCGACGTTCAGAAACACCTTACGGGGGGCAAGAGCCTTTACCGTTGCGGGTAAGGCGGCACAAAGATCGGAAAGAGCGGCACCCGCGATGCTCCGGTTCAGCACTGCGCTGTCGGTGCAGGCAAGGCTTTTCAGCTCTCCCAGCGGTAATTCGCAGAAAAGATCGGTGCCGCAGAATACCACGCCGTTTTTCTCAGATACCGTGTTGATTTCCGAGTAAATTTCTTTTTCCGTGATTTTTTCGAACATAGGACACATTCTCCTTTTCTTCGTTCTTTTTGTCATAACCGCGGTTGATGAAGTATACCACCACATTGCCCGAAACGATGGCGAGGTTAAGCAGGTAGATGGCAAACACATAGTTGAACTGACCGTTGATGATTTTTGCAGAGATACCCGCCAGATACCCCGTAATAATCAGCAAAGTGAAGTAAAGATTCATCGACTTTGCGCATTTGAGTTTAATGTTTTTGATGAGAGAGATCGGCCAGGAAAGACCGAAACAAATCAGCATAACCGCTTCTAAAACCTGTGACATAATGTGCTCCTTTTTTGATTTCATTTGCATTATACACTTGACAAAACGATTTGTCCAATATATAATTACAATGAAATCAATAGGATTGTCCTATAAAAGGAGAACGAAATGGAACTGACCCAACTGCGCTTTTTTCTGGAAGTGGCAAAAACAGAGCATATGACGAAAAGTGCCGAAAAGCTGCACATCGCACAGCCCTCCCTCACCCAGGCGATGCACCGGTTGGAGGAGGAGCTGGGCGTTCCGCTTTTCGATCACCGCGGCAGAAATATCGTGCTGACCGAATACGGAAAATTTCTCGCCGAGCGGCTGAACCCGATTATCGGAGAGATTGACCGCCTGCCGTTTGAATTGCGGCGTATGGCAAAGACAAACAGCGAAACCATCCACATCCGCGTGCTTGCCGCGTCGGCACTGGTGACCGAGGCAATCATCCGCTACAAGCAACAAAACGAGCAGGTGCATTTTCAGCTGACGCAGACAGGCTCCGGGGACAGCTGTGATATGGAAATCACCACACGTCTCCCCTCCTCCGCGCCGAAAACGACGACGGACGTCAAAACCTTTTCCCGCACGGAGCGCATCTTTCTTGCCGTACCCGACCACGGGAAATACCGTGACCGACACTCGATTTCCCTTAGCGAGGTTATGGACGAGGGGTTTATCTGCCTTTCCGGCTCCCGCCAGTTCCGGCTGGTGTGTGACAAGCTCTGCCGAGATTCCGGCTTTCACCCGAACATTATTTTTGAAAGCGACAATCCCGCCGCCGTCATCAATATGGTTGCCTCCAATATGGGGGTCGGATTTTATCCCGAGTTTTCCTGGGGCAGTGTCGGCAGTAAGCATATCCGGCTATTGGAAATCACCGACACGGATTTTCGCCGGGAGCTTACGGTCAGTGCCGTGCTTTCCAAAACCGACAACCGCTACGTTGCGGATTTTTTCGGCTTTCTGAGTGCCTACATCGAAAAGCGCGCAAAATGCAAAAAGCCCGGCTGAGCCGGGCTTTTTGACTGAAAGATTACGGTTCCTCTTCCCCGTGCGCACGGTTGATTCTTCCCATCACCGCGTGTTCGTTGTAAAGGAGAAACAGCACCGCACCCGCAAGGCAGGCAATCGTGGCAATCAATGCCGTGGAGCGGTAACTTTGCTCGGTTTTCGCAACCGTAACCGAGGTAAACACCAGCATTGAGATTGCCTGCCCCATCTTCATTGCAAAGGTGCGGGCGGCGAAAAACATTCCGCTTCTCTGCTCGCCGGTGTCCAGTGCGTCCGCCTCGGCAATATCGGCGACCACCGCCTGCGGCAGAATCCCGAGGATTGCCATCGGCACGCCTGCCAGCACGGCAATCAGATATCCCCAAAGAATCCCCTCTCCACAGAAGAATGCAAGCAAAAACACGGCGGAATAGGCGAAAAAGCCGATGACAATCAGCGGCTTTTTGCCGAATTTCGGGGCGAGACGGTTGACCACGGGGTACAGGCAAAGGCTGACCGCCGTCATCACCACGGTCAGCAGGAACGAATTGCTGTCCGGAATATGCATCAGCTCCGTGATATAAAACGCAAGTCCGGTCTGAAACAGGGTCACGGCAAAGAAATAAATCACGTCGGAATACACAAAACGGCGAAACTGATGGTTGCGGAAGGAAAGAAACAGAGAACGGAAGGCTTTCGTTTTCACCGGCTCGGAGGCGATATAGTCACGCTCCTTAATCCAGAGCGACGGCACAAGCATCGCCACTGCCGCCAGTGCCGCAAGAAGCGCAATTGCCGTGCGCACGGCGTTTGCCTTGCCGAGAGAAGCCTCAAACAGCCCCGCAATGTTCGGCAACAGATATGCAACCGAAAAACCGGCAATATAGGTAAAGGAGATATAGGTGGAAACGTTGATGCGGTTTTTCTGCGTGTCGCCAAGCTCGGCAATCAGGGCATTGTATGGGGTGCAATAGATTGTCATAAAGAGATAAAACAGCATCAGCGTGACAAACAGCACCGCGTCGTTTACCGCGATATTCGCCGTCTGAGGCAGGACAAACACGCCCACGGTAATCAGTGCAAACGGCACCGCAATCACCTTCATAAAGGGAATCCGCCTGCCGCCCTTGAAGGCACTGCGGTCAGACCAGCCGGCAATCAGCGGGTCGGTAATTGCGTCAAAAACCCTCCCCACTGCGGTGGTAATACCGAACAGCGTCAGCC
>CAKSPL010000098.1 GCA_934481325.1 uncultured Eubacteriales bacterium
AGGCAAGGGTCACAAGGGTCAGAACGCCCGTTCCGGCGGCGGTGTACGCCCCGGCTTTGAGGGCGGTCAGCTCCCGCTGTACCGCAAGCTCCCGAAGCGCGGCTTCCACAACAAATTTGCCACGGTTTATACAACCGTCAACGTTGACAAGCTGAATGTATTCGAGGATGGCGCAGAGGTCGATCTCAACGCTCTGCTTGCCCGCCGGATCGTTCGGAAGGCAAATGACGGTCTGAAAATTCTCGGCAACGGGGAGCTGACCAAACAGCTGACCGTGAAGGCAAACATCTTTTCGGCTACCGCAAAGGAAAAGATCGAGGCAGCAGGTGGAAAGATTGAGGAGGTGTAAGGATGTTTAAGACGTTAAAAAATGCGTGGAAGACACCGGAACTCCAAAAGAAGATGCTCTTCACCCTGTTTATCGTCCTCCTTTACCGCCTTGGCGCGTGCATTTGCGTGCCGTATGTCAGCAGTGACATTTCGTCGCAGTTCAACACTTACTACGGCTCCTCCGTTCTCGGACTGATGAGCATTCTTTCCGGCGGCGCGATGCAGTACGCAACGCTCTTTGCCCTGTCGGTCAGCCCTTACATCACGGCGTCGATCGTGATTCAGCTGCTGACCATCGCCATCCCCGCTTTGGAGAGACTGGCGAAGGACGGCGCAAACGGGCAGAAGAAAATCAATGCGATCACCCGCTACGTTACGGTGGGTCTTGCGCTGATCACCAGTTTTGGTTACAGTATGTTGCTGAAAAACAACGGCTGGCTGATCAAAAACGCAACCGATGCAAACGGCAACGCGTACACCAGCTGGTTTGCAATGGTGGTGATTAACGCCGCGTTCTGCGCGGGTGCTGCTCTCGTAATGTGGCTTTCCGAGATGATCAACGATAAGGGAATCGGCAACGGTATTTCCATCATCCTTCTTGCCAACATCGTTTCCCGCCTGCCCAGTATGGTGCAGTCTCTGTGGTACGGTGTGATGCAGGGTACCTTTATCAAGGGTCAGAAGGTTGCCAACTACTTTATCGGCACTGCAATCGCACTGGTGATTATTGCCGCGATGATTGCAATTGTCGCATTCGTGGTCTGGGTTACCAACTCCGAGCGGCGCATTCCGATTCAGTACGCCAAGCGCGTGGTCGGCCGTAAGATGTACGGCGGGCAGTCCACCAACCTTCCGATCAAGCTGAATATGTCCGGCGTGATGCCGATCATCTTCGCTTCCTCGATCGTTTCGATTCCCGCAACGATCATTGCGTTTATGAACAACAAGGAGAACTGGTTCTACAAGTTTGTAGACAACTTCTTCAATACCGACACCTGGGAATACCTTGTGGTATATCTGGTGCTGATCGTGGCGTTCTCCTACTTCTACATTATGATTTCGTTCAATCCTGTGGAAGTGGCAAACAACATTACCAGCAACGGCGGTTCGATCCCCGGCATTCGCCCCGGTCGTTCTATGGTACAGTATATCAACAGGATTCTGAAACGGATCACGCTCATCGGCGCATTCTTCCTGTGCATTGTGGCAGGTCTGCCGATGCTGGTGACCGTGATTGTCAGTGCCGTTCAGGGCGCAACCGGCAGCACCAGCACGGTGCTTTCCGCACTCGGCAATCTGACCTTCGGCGGCTCTTCGCTGCTGATCGTGGTCGGCGTGGTGCTGGAAACGATCCGCGACCTGGAAGCACAACTCAGCCTGCGTGCAAACAAAGGCTTCCTTGGTTGATTCCAAACTCACTGGAGGATTCTATGAATTTAATTCTGATGGGCGCTCCGGGCGCGGGCAAAGGCACGCAGTCCGAGAAAATCTCAGAGAAGTGGGGCATCCCCGCAATTTCGACCGGCGACATTCTGCGCGCCGCCATCAAAGAGGGAACCGAGCTTGGCAAAACGGCAAAGTCCTATATTGATGAAGGCAAGCTGGTGCCGGATGAAATCGTGATCGGGATCATCAAGGAATATCTCACATCCGATGCCTGCAAAAACGGGTTTATCCTCGATGGATTCCCCCGTTCCATTCCGCAGGCGAAAGCACTGGATCAGATGGGCGTGCGGATTGATGCCGTGCTTTCCATCGAGGTGCCGGATGAAAAAATCGTCAAACGGATGAGTGGGCGGCGCGTCTGCGCTTGCGGTGCCTCCTACCATACCGAGTATAAGCCTTCCAAAACCGAAGGAATTTGCGACAAATGCGGCGCACAGACTTACATCCGTAAGGACGACGCGCCGGAAACCGTTCAGAACCGCCTTGCCACCTACCATACACAGACAGAACCCCTCAAGGAGTATTACGCCAAAAAGGGTTTGCTGATTACGGTAGAAGGGCAGGAGGAAGTGGCTGACACCACGCGGCTCACCTTTGAGGCATTGAGCCGGTTCTGATTATGATTCCAATTAAAAACGCACAACAGATTGAGGCTATGAAGGATGCGGGGCGCATCACGGGCGAAGCACTGCTTGTCGCCCGTGAGCACATCCGCGTGGGAATCAGCACCCTGGAGCTTGACCATATCATTCGTCACTATATCGAGAAACAGGGTGCCACCCCTTCCTTCTTAGGGCTTTACGGGTTTCCCGGTGCCGCCTGCATCAGTATCAACGATGAGGTCATCCACGGGATTCCCTCCGCACACCGGATCCTCCGGGAGGGGGATATTGTCAAGGTTGACGTGGGAGCGCATTACAAGGGCTACCACGGCGACAGTGCAAGAACTTTTCCGGTCGGAAAAATCAGCGAAGAAGCCGAACGCCTGATTGCGGCAACGAAGCAAAGCTTCTATGAGGGGCTTGCGGCTGTGCAAATCGGAAACCGCATTGGGGATATCGGTGCCGCTGTGGACGGATATGTCCGCTCGCAGGGCTTTTCCACGGTACGGCGGTATGTCGGTCACGGGGTCGGGCACGAGGTGCACGAGGCACCCGATGTGCCGAACTACGGCACGCCGGGGCGCGGACCGCGGCTTTGCGCAGGTCTGGTGATTGCGATTGAGCCGATGGTCAACGTCGGCACCTACGAGGTCAAAGAGCTGGATGACGGCTGGACGGTAAAAACATTGGATCATAAACTGTCGGCGCATTACGAAAATACCGTTGCGCTGACCGAGAACGGCGTGATTATCCTGACCGAAGCAGAGGCAGGAAAATAACGACTCGCAAATTATGGCAAAGGAGGGATTATTCTGCCAAAGGATGACGTGATTGAATTTGAAGGCGTGGTTCTGGAAGCACTCCCGAACGCAACCTTCAAGGTAAAGCTCCCGAACGGACACATTGTGACCGCGCATATTTCCGGGAAGCTGCGTATGAACTATATCCGGATTTTGCCCGGTGACCGTGTGACCATTGAAGTGTCGGTCTATGACCTGACCAAGGGGCGCATCACCTGGCGTGCGAAATAAGAGACCGCAAGGCTCACATTATGAAGAAAGGAATGGTAGAGACAAATGAAGGTGAAACCATCCGTTAAAAAAATCTGTGAGAAGTGCAAGATTATCAAAAGAAACGGCCGTGTAATGGTCATCTGCGAGAATCCGAAGCACAAGCAGAGACAGGGTTAATCCCAAACACAAGAAAGAGGTGAATTGAGAAATGGCTCGTATTGCTGGTGTTGATATTCCCAACCAGAAAAGAGTGGAAATCGCGCTGACTTATATTTACGGCATCGGTCGTAAGAGCGCCAATGACATTCTTGCGAAAACCGGGATCAATCCCGATACCCGCGCAAAAGACCTGACCGAGGAAGAGGTTGCGAAGCTCCGTGACGAGATCGAAAACTCTTACCACGTAGAGGGGGACCTGCGCCGTGATGTCGCACTGAACATCAAGCGTATGGTGGAGATCAACTGCTATCGCGGGATCCGCCACAGAAAGGGTCTGCCGGTCAGAGGTCAGAGAACCAAGACCAACGCGAGAACCCGCAAAGGTCCCGCTAAGACGATTGCTAACAAGAAGAAGTAAAGGAGTGGCAACAGAATGGCTAATGTAAAGAAAGTCGTGAAGAAACGCCGCGAACGCAAAAATATTGAAAAGGGTGCGGTGCATATCAGCGCAACCTTCAATAACACCATTATCACTGTAACCGATACGCAGGGCAATGCAATTTCCTGGGCATCCGCCGGTGAGCTTGGCTTCAAGGGTTCCCGTAAATCCACTCCCTTTGCCGCACAGTCCGCTGCAGAGCAGGCTGCACGCGCCGCAATGGAGCACGGACTCAAAACCGTTGAGGTTTATGTAAAAGGTCCCGGTTCCGGGCGTGAATCCGCAATCCGTGCATTGGAGACGGTTGGTCTTCAGGTTACGATGATTAAGGACGTTACCCCGATTCCCCACAACGGTTGCCGCCCGCCGAAGCGTCGCCGCGTTTGATTTCAGAGGAGGTATAGAAAAATGGCAAGATATACAGGTCCTGCGTGCCGTATGTGCCGTCGTGAAGGCACGAAACTGTTCCTCAAGGGTGAGCGTTGCACAACCGGCAAATGCGCACTGGAACGCAGAAGCACTGCCCCCGGTCAGCACGGTGCCGCCAACAAAAAGGTTCGTGAATACGGAACGCAGCTGCGTGAGAAACAGAAGACCAGAAGATATTACGGCGTCCTGGAAAAGCAGTTCCGCAACTATTTCGCTGAGGCTGACCGCAAGGAAGGTATGACCGGCGAGAACCTGCTGGTGCTTTTGGAAAGACGCCTGGACAACACCGTTTACCGTATGGGTATGGCGGAGAGCCGCAAGGAAGCCCGTCAGCTCGTTCTGCACGCGCACTTCACCCTCAACGGCAAAAAGGTTACCATCCCCTCGATCTCCGTGAAGGTCGGTGATGTAATCGCTATCAGCGAAAACAGCCGCGACAACGCGAAGATCAAAGCACTGCTGGAAGGTGCCGCAAGCAAGCTTTCTCCGAAGTGGCTGGAAGTGAATAAAGAGAACGGTTCCGCTAAGGTTGTGGCTCTGCCCACCCGTGAGGATATCGATTTCGACTTCAACGAACAGCTCATCGTCGAGTTGTACTCCAAGTAATCCGCCGACCCCGGCAGGTGACTTGGCGGGGAATGCAGACATTGAATCAGCCGCGTAAGCGGCGCAAATGAAAGAAGGAGGGTACTCGAATGCTTGAAATTGAAAAGCCGAATATCACCATCGCCGAAATGAGCGAGGACGGTACACACGGCATATTTGTAGTTGATCCGCTGGAACGCGGGTACGGCATCACGCTTGGCAACTCTCTGCGCAGAATTCTGACCAGCTCCCTGCAGGGCGTAGCCGTTACCAGTGTCAAGATTAACGGCATCCTTCACGAGTTTTCCACTGTCCCCGGCGTAAAAGAAGATGTAACCGAGCTTGTCCTGAATGTCAAGGGCATCACGGCAAAGCTGTACTCCAACGTGCCGAAAACCGCTATGATTGATGTGACAGGTCCCCGCGAAGTTACTGCGGGTGACATCAAGCAGGACGCGGATTTGGAAATCCTAAATCCTGAGCATCACATCTGCAC
>CAKSPL010000099.1 GCA_934481325.1 uncultured Eubacteriales bacterium
GCTTTTGGCAGGTGGCTATGGTAGTGCTTGTGACCTGCGGCTTTTCCGCCGATCGGCTTTTTTTCTGACCTTTGGTGGTCGGGAACGACCAACAAATAAAAATCCCCCGGCGATGATCACATCGCCGGGGGATTTTTTGTTTCAGTGCGCAAAATATCGGAAAATCAGTTTTCACCATTGGAAAATCAATAATGAAAATTGGAAAAAATGTCGAAAAATATAGAATTTCAAAAAAAACCGCTCAGTTTTGCCCGTAATAGGCACCGGGTCCGTGCTTGCGGTTGAAATGCTTATCCAGCAGTGTTTTCTGCATTTCTTCGGCTGCCTCGGGATGCACGGAGGTTTGCAACAGCTCGGTATTCAATGCCATATGTGCCACGGTTTCCAGCACCGTTGCCGCCTCTACGGATGCCATCGCGTTTTTGCCCCAGGTGAACGGTGCGTGAGCGTTTACCAGCACCGCGTGCATCCGCTCGGGATCAATGCCGCCCTCCCGGAAGGTCTCTACAATCACCTTTCCGGTTTCTTTTTCGTATGCACCGCCGATTTCCGCATCGGTCATTTTCCTGGTGCAGGGAACGGTGCCGTAAAAATAGTCGCCGTGCGTGGTGCCGAATGCGCGGATGCCCCTGCCGCTCTGCGCAAAGGAGGTGGCATAAAGCGAGTGCGTGTGCGTAATACCGCCGATTGTGGGGAATGCGCGGTAAAGCTCGATATGTGTGGGGGTATCGGAGGAGGGCTTGTATTTTCCCTCCACAACCTTGCCGTCAAGGTCGGTTACCACCATATCGTCGGGTGTCATCCGGTCGTATTCCACCCCGGAGGGCTTGATGACAACAAGTCCGTTTTCGCGGTCAATTCCGCTCACATTTCCCCAGGTAAAGATTACGAGACCGTAGCGAACCAAAGCCATATTTGCCGCCCATACTTCATTTTTCAGCTTTTCCAGCATAAAATCCTCATTTCCGCCCGAAGTGCCGGCGGTAGATTTCGTAAATTTCTTCCACCGAAAGCACGTAAGGGCTGTTGACGTAATTTTTGGCACCGGAAATCAGGTTTACCCGTTTTTCGATTTCCTCTCCGGTAAAGGAAAAGCCGATATCGGCAAGCGCGGGCAGGTAGGTTTTCATCACCTTCGGCGTGGTGCCGATGGCGGCGGCAAAAGCCGCGATGCGGGCTTTGCCGATTTCGGTTTTTTCGTTGTATTCAAGGAAATCGCCTTCAAAGATTGCACACGCCCTGCCGTGCGGCACGCCGTCAAGCAGGGTCAGACTGTACCCGAGCGGATGCGGAAATCCGGTGCCGGTTACGCTGATTGCCATTCCTGCGGCGGTGGCGGCAACCGAAAGGTCATCCCGCATTTCCGGGGTAAATTCCGCAGGGTATTCGGTCAGTACGTTCCAGATTTTTTCTGCCGCAAAAATTGCCGCTCCCTCGGAAAAAACCGTGCTTTTCGGGGAAAGGTAGGATTCCAGCGCGTGGGCAAATGCATCCAGCGCGGTGCTGACGGTGGTGTTCCAGGAAAGCGACTCCGTGTATCGCGGGTCCACAAATGCCGCGCGGAACCAGGTGTCCGCCGTGAAGGTCTTTTTCTGTTCTCCGGAGGGCAGTGTCAGCACGCTGTAAGGGTTGACCTCGCTCCCGGTGCCTGCCGTGGTCGGCACTGCGAAAAGCGGCAGTGTCGGCATAGTGCGCCTGGTGCCGTCATAGAGCTCCGTCGGTGCAATGGTCGGGTTTGCGGCAAACGCCGCAACCGCTTTTGCCGCGTCAAGAGCCGAGCCGCCGCCGATTCCGATGACGAAATCCGCTCCTGCCGCCGCGGCAAGCGCACCCGCACGGTGACATTCGGTCAGTGCGGGGTTTTCTTTGATTTCATCAAAAACCGTAAAGGCAATGCCAAGCCCGGTCAGTGCCGCGGTTACGTCATCCAGCGCGCCGGAAGCCTTTGCGCCGTGCCTGCCGGTGACCAAGAATGCGTGGTGACCTGCGGCAAGCACGCTTTTGTTTTCTGTAATCACGCCCCGCCCCGCAAATACGCGGGTGGGCAGATAAAAAGATGCGTTCATAGGTTCCTCCTCGTCCCTGTATGGGAACGGTATCATTATATCATATCCGCCGTCGTTTTGGTGGATTTTTTCAAAAAACACGGTTTTGCGCACGGAGCCGCCCCGGGGTTTTCAATAAATCGGAATTTTGCAAAAAAGTATAGAAAAAATTCGGAAAAATATTTGATTTTCACAAGACAATGTGTTATAATAATTAATAAGCATTTGCCATCGGCGGAAAATCGCTTCTCGCGGATGCCTCATTTTACGAATCACCGCCCTTTTGTGCGGTATCACATATAGAACTCCGCTTTTCGGAGTATGGGTGAACAAATGAAAGAATTTGTATGTAAGCTGCTTTCCGGCAACCTTGACAGCACATATTTTACCTCGCCGTTTTCCGGCTTCGGCTGGCGGGAGGGTCTGGATATCCTTTGTATCGCGTTGCTTTTTTACCTGCTGTATCTCTTTATGCGGGATCGGCGCGCCGGCAAGCTGGTTGCGGGCGTGGTGGTAATTTTCGGCATCTATGTGATCAGCTCGGTGCTTCACATTTCCGCCGTGCGGTTCCTGTTCGGTAATTTCCTTGGTTACGGGGTCATTGTGATTCTGATTGTCTTTCAGCCCGAAATCCGTGCCGCAATGGAACGGATGGGCTCGATTTCCTTCCGCGGGCTCAAAACCATCGGCGTGGAATCCAAGGATCTCACGGTGTCCCCTGTGACCATCAATGCAATCGTGGAGGCGGCAAAGGATATGTCCTTTACCAAAACCGGCGCGTTGATTGTGATTGAGCGTTCCACCAAGATCGGGGAATATATCCGCACCGGCACCCAACTCAATGCGGACCTCACACCGGAATTGTTGCGTGCGCTGTTTTATGACAAGGCACCGCTTCACGACGGGGCGGTGATTATCCGCGGCGGGCGGATTTTTGCCGCGGGGTGTTACCTGCCGCTTTCCGACAAAGAGGATATTTCCAAAGGGCTTGGCACCCGCCATCGTGCCGCCATCGGGCTGTCGGAGCAGAGCGATGCGGTGATTGTGGTGGTTTCCGAGGAAACGGGTACTATTTCCATCGCTTATCGGGGAGAGCTGTTCCGCGAATTTACTTCGGTTTCACTGCGGCGCGAGCTGATGCTGCTACTGACCAAGCACGAAACCGAAACCGCCGCCAAAGGGGAGGGGAACTGAAATGGATCAGAAAAAAGTCATTTCCGAAAACGATGAGGTGCAGGACAGCGGCGAATATGCCGTGCGCCGCAATATCCGCGCGGATGTGGCGGCGGCGATTGTGTGCCTGCTGCTTGCCGTGGTGACCTGGGTGGTTATTATGAACCGCACGGATACGGACTATCTGGCAATCGATACGAGCAATCTTCCCGAAGGGTACAGCATATCGGTAACCGAGCTGGAAGTAACGGGCAAGGTTTCCAACCTCAAGCACGCCGGCAAAATCGGCGTGCCGACTCCGTCTGCCGCAATGACTGAGGGGACCTACACGCTCCCTGCCGAATATCTGATTCTGCCGGAGGGGCTGACGCTTGTCGGCACGCCCGAGATCCGGCTGACGGTGAAAAAATGAGTCTTGCTTCCTCTTTCCTCCTCACGGGGATCAGCGCACCCTTTGACGCACCCGTGGAGGAGGTACTCGAAATAGCAAAAGCGAAAATGAAGCACGCGTGCGACGGTGCCGCGAGGCTTCATTTTCGCCTTTATAAAAAGTCTTTCGATGCACGGCGAAAGCCGGATATCCGGCAGATCTGCTCGGTGCTGGCAACGGGAGAGAAGCCGATTCGGTTTGACCCCGCACGCGCGGCAAGGGACGGTATCCGCCCCTTTCACGAGGAGGAGCCGGAAATCACGCTCGGACACGAGCCGCTTTCCGCCCGCCCGCTGATTGTGGGAATGGGACCTGCCGGGCTTTTTGCCGCCCTGATGCTGGCGGAGGAGGGATATTGCCCCGTGATTGTGGACAGAGGGGACGATATCGAGGCGCGGGGGAAAGCCACCGCGCGCTTTCGCACCGAGGGGATTCTGGATACGGAATCCAATATTCAGTTCGGCGCAGGAGGGGCGGGAACCTTTTCGGACGGAAAGCTGGTTACCCGTGTGGGGGATCCGCTTTGCAACTATGTGTTTTCGCGCTTTTGCGAGTTCGGCGCGCCCGAAGAAATTCTCGTAAAGGCTAAGCCGCATATCGGAACCGACATTCTGTCGGGCGTGATTGCGGCAATGCTGACCCGCATTGAGGAGCTTGGCGGTACGGTGCGCTATCGCACCAAAATGACCGATTTTGCCGAAACGGCAGACGGTGTGCGCGTGATGCTTCCCGATGGGGAGGAAACGGCAGGCGCACTGGTGCTTGCCGTGGGTCATAGCGCGCGGGACACCTTTTCTCTGCTGTTGCACAAAAATATGGCGATTGAGCCGAAGCCGTTTTCGGTCGGGGTGCGGATTGAGCATCTGAGGGAGGACGTTGACCGCGCACTGTACGGTGCGGCGGCAGGACACCCGTTGCTCGGTGCCGCGGAATACGCCCTGTCTGATACCACGGGTGCGCGGGGGGTCTATACCTTTTGTATGTGTCCCGGCGGTGAGGTTGTGGCGGCGGCAAGCGAAGAGGGCGGCGTAGTGGTCAACGGGATGAGTCGCCACGCGCGTGACGGCAGAAATTCCAACGCCGCGGTGGCGGTGTCGGTCACGCCGGCGGACGTGGGCGGAAAACCCACGGATTCCATTGCGTTTTTGCGGGCATTGGAGCAAAACGCCTACCGCGCGGGCGGCGGAGATTTTTATGCCCCCGTGCAAACGGTGGGGGATTTCCTTGCCGGCACTGCCGGAACGGAGCCGCGGCGGATTTTGCCGACCTACGGCGCGGGGCGGGTACGCACGGCGGATCTGCACGGTGTGCTTCCGCCCTTTGTGACCGAGGCACTTGCGGCGGGGCTTCGCTCCTTTGACCGAAAGCTGCACGGCTTTGCCGTGCCGGATGCGGTGCTGACGGGTGCGGAAACCCGCACCTCCTCTCCCTTGCGTATTCTGCGCGGGGAGAACCGTGTGGCACTCGGTTATCACCGGATTTATCCCGTGGGGGAGGGTGCCGGATATGCCGGCGGCATTACCAGCGCGGCATTGGACGGCTTGCGCTCGGCACTGGCGATAATGGCGCGCTTTGCACCGCCCTGCGGAAAATAGGAGAAAATCGGGGATGGGCGGTGGTGTTGCCAAACCCACCCGACAGGCGGTGCGATGCCGCAGTCAATAAGGAACAGCCGCACTTGTGTGCGGGGAAGGAAAATATATGCAGGAAAGAAAGGAAAAACTATGGTGTCTGCGGGAGAAAAGCACCCCTGACGGTGCGGCACTCGCGGCACTGGCAAAGGAGACGGGAGTATCGCCCCTGGT
>CAKSPL010000100.1 GCA_934481325.1 uncultured Eubacteriales bacterium
CAAGGCGAAAAGGGCGACAAGGGCGACCCCGGCAAATCCGCTTTTGAGCGTTACCGCGAAATCTACGGCTATACCGGCAGTGAAGAGGAATGGCTGGCAGATCTGGCAAGCGGAAAGCTGATGAAATATCGGGTAACCTTTGACCTGAACGGAGGCACTGCGGCAAAGGATTTTGTGGAAAGTGCGGAGCTGACGGCAGGAACGCTGATTCCTTTGACCGAGCCGACGAGAGAGGGTTATACCTTCCTCGGCTGGTATACCGGAGAGGGCGTAAATGACGGTGCGGTGAGTACCACCACCCCTTTGCGGGAAAATACAAATCTGATTGCCAGATGGCGGGTGAATACCTGCACGGTTCGTTTTGTGGGTTATGACGGCAAGGTGCTGAAAACGGAAACCGTGGATTACGGAAAGGGTGCAACCGCCCCGGATGCGCCGGTTGTGGCAAAAATGAAGTTTACCGGTTGGGATACGGACTTTGCCTGTGTGAAAAAAGATATTTCCGTGCAGGCGCAGTATGTTTCCGACGTGTATGTGATGAAGTTTCTGAATGAGGACGGCACGGTATTCACCACCGCAACCTATTACAAGGGCGACGTTGCACAAAAGCCGAAAAAGGACCCTGTTCTGGCAGGGAAGTACTTTATCGGCTGGTACACGGGTACGGGCAGTGATGCCGCAAAATTTGCGTTTACCTCCGCCCCGAACACGGATACGGTGCTGTTTGCCCGGTTTGCGGATAAGATTCCGATTGCCACTGCCGAGGAATTGCGGAATATGTCCACGGCATTGCGGTATTATTTGACGGAAGATATTGATCTTAGCGGTGAGGTGTGGGAGCCTTTGCCGTTGCTGACGGGAGAGCTGGACGGTAACGGGCATAAAATCAGCAACTTTACCATCACCTCCACGGTAAGCAGCTCCGGGTTTTTCGTCGGGGTCGGTACAACGGGCGTTGTCCGGAATCTGACGCTGGCGGATTTTACGGTTTCCGTAAAGCTCGCCGCCTCCCTTACCTCCGGCGCGCTGGCAGGCACCAATGACGGTTTGATTGAAAACTGCAAGGTGCTGGATGCGGCACTGTCGTACACGGTGGAGAGTAGCAACGCCTATACCGTCAATCTCGGTTCCATCGTCGGGCAAAACAACGGTATTGTGCAAAATTGCCGTGTGGCAACAGAGATGAGATGCCGTATGAAAAAAAGCACTGATACCGGAACCGGTACTTGTAATGTTGGCGGCGTAGCGGGAGAAAACAAGGGCACCGTACAGGGCGTTCACGCAAATAATGCGTTTTACATCAATGTAATCGCAGTATCCAATCGATTTTGGAACACATATATGTACGCCAATATCGGTGGGATTGCCGGCTTGAATGAGGGCAATGCGGTTCGTTGCAATGCGGAAAGCGATATGGCTGTTACGGGAGAAATATCGGCGGGTTCTAATAGCTATCCTAAATATGCTTGTCCCATTGTGAAAGCCGGCGGATTTGTGGGTATCAACCGCGGAACGATTGAAGAATCCTTTGCAACGGGCAGGCTTTGTGATGATAACTCCAAACATATCAAGCAGTTTTCGTTTGGCGGATTTGTCGGCTCCAACGAGGCGGGTGTCATCCGAAATTGCTATGCGACTGTGGATTTGAAGCAGACGGGTGCATTCGGCGATAAGGATGCGGTATGCATCGGCGGATTTGCCGGATATAATAAGGCAACCGTCAACAATAGCTATTCCGATGCCGCAATCATTTCTACCGTTACCGTCGGGATGGGCGGCTTTTTGGGCAGGAATGCTTCCGGCGGGATGGTGACCAAGTGCATTGCCTTCGGCGATTTGCAAAACGCCAATTCCGGCGGCAGTATCGGCTATTTCGTCGGCGCACCGGAGGACGGAAGCTCGCTGTTCAAGTGCTACTACGATTCTGCGATGATTGCACATCAAAACGAGGGCGGAACCGGAATTTTCATCCCCCTGACAGAGGGCGGAGCCGCCGAATCGGAAGCGGTATTGATTTCCCGCAGCTTCCTCGCGGATAAACTGCAATTCTCACCGGACATCTGGTGCTTCTCGGACAGCGAAAAGCCGACCCTGACCGAAAAAGCGGAATAAAACGGTTTTTTCAATCAAAAGGACAGCCTCCCTTTTCGGGAGGCTGTCTGTTTATTTCCCCGCCCGAAGGGCGGCACGGCGCGCGGTCAGCGCGGCAAAAGCTTCCTCGGGGTCGTTTAAGTGTGCTACGGTTGCTTCCATCGGGCAGATACCGTCGCCCCGGCGATTGCGGATGGCGGGAGGTCAGGCACTCCTTTACGGCAATTTCGCTTTTGCCGCCGAGGTACCCGTGCGCGGTGTCAAAATAATTGAAGCCGCGGGCAAGGCATTCGTCCGCCATCCGGCATACCTCGGCGGTGTCTACCTCGTCACCTTTCATCGGCAGACGCATACACCCAAAGCCGAAATTCTTTTTGATATTTTCAAAATACTGCATAACTTCCTCCTTGGCAGATAAATTCGGTTGCGATATAATGACCTTAAAGTTTGTTCCATTATACAAACTTAAAGCGCACTTCAAGTCAATTCGGAGGAAGCAATGTTATATCCCGTAGGGGAGATGGCAAAAAAGATAGGCGTGGAATGAAAAACATCGCACTTTTTTGCATAAGAGAATCACGCGAGTATCGTGTTGTTAAGCAAAAATCGGGCATCCGCTTTAGCGGATGCCCGATTGGTTAAGACGGATTTTCGTTCTGCGTCGGTGCTTTTTGCTCTGCCTGCGTCGGTGCTTTTTGCTCTGCCTGTGTCGGTGCCTTCTGCTCTGCGTGGCGGCGTTTTCTGCGTTTTTCGCACAGTCCGATTATCAGCAAAACCACCCCGACCATGGCAGCGAGTGTGAGAAGCACCGGCAGTGCGCGCACCAAAAAGACCAAAAACCCTTGCCAGAAGGAGGCAAAGCCCTCCCAGCCGTCACGGAACGCATTGCCAAGGCGCGTGCCGAAGGACTCCACCTCCGGCGAATATTCCACTACCTCATAAAGATACAGCGTAACGGTGGACATTGCCACCTCGCTTTTGTAGACGTTCAGCCGGGCGGTCAGACTGTCGATTTCCTCCATCACGTCATACAGCCGCTCGTGAATCTGCAAAACCTCTGCGGTGGTAGCGGCATTTTCCAGCATTTTATCGAGTGCCGCTTTTTCGGCTTTCAGCGTGGTAAGGCGCGCTTCCGCGTCGTAGTATTTCGTTGTAATGTCGTCACTGGTCACATTTGAATCGGTGATATGGACCGATTCTCCGGTTTTGGAAAGGAAGGCGTCCAGCCGGTCGGCAGGAATGCGCAGAGTGGCGTTGAGCGTGCGGGAACGCCCGTTTCCCGGTGTGCTTTCCCGGGTGCTCTCGGTATACCCGCCAAGCGAGGTGACCAGCGCAAAAACAGTGTTTTTTGCCCCGTCATAATCCTTGGTTTCGGCACGCAATTCCGCGCGGCGCACGATTTTTTTGTCCGGGAGCTGTGAGCCGTCGCTCTTGGCACCGGAGGAATCAATGCCCTGACTGTAGTTTTCGCCCGAGGGCTTGACGGCGGAGCCGTTGCTGTCTCCTGCCTTGCAGGCAACGAGGGAAAGGGTCAGCAACAGAGCAAAGAAGAGCAAAAACGCTTTTTTCAGTCGGTTTTTCATAAAACTCCTTTCCGCGCTTGCGCGCGCCCCACAGTGCGGGGCAGATTCGGATTTTCCTTTCGTCCGGTATGGGGTCTGTCAGTTTAGCTTGGAAAGGGCGGCGGCAACGCCGGCGCGGTTTTCCTCATATTTTGCCAGCTTGTCGCGCTCGCCCGCCACCACGGCGGCAGGCGCACGGGAGACAAAGCTCTCGTTGGAGAGCTTGGCTTTTGCACGGGCAATTTCGCCGTCCAGCTTTTCCAATTCCGCGGTAAGACGCGCCTTTTCTTTTTCGTAGTCGATAATGTCCGAGAGCGGGAGCAGAACCGTGGCGGAGTCGGTCACGATTTGCACGGCGTTGTCGCCGGAAATCACGGCACTGTCAAACCCGGCTGCCACCTCCAGCGCGGAGGCGGAAGCAAGGCGGGCAAAAAACGCCTCAGTGCCGGCAAAGCTCTTTTCGTATTTGGTGGCAAGATAGACCTTTGCCTTGCGGGAGGGCGGCACGTTCATTTCGTTGCGGCGGGTGCGGATGGCACGGATAACGGCAATCACGCGTTCCATATCCGCGGCGGCGTCGGCAAAGTTCAGCGTTTCGTCCGGCACGGGATAACCTGCAATGACAATGCTTTCTTCCTCGCGCGGCAGTGCGCCGAAAATTTCCTCCGTGATAAAGGGCATAAAGGGATGCAGGAGCTTGAGAATACCGGTCAGCACAAAGGCAATTACGTTCTGTGCCACAAGATTGCCGGCGGTGTCCTTTTCGGAAAGGCGCGCCTTGGAAAGCTCGATATACCAGTCACAGAACACGTCCCACACAAAGTCATAGAGGTTGGAAAGGGCAATGCCCACCTCAAAGCTGTTCAGCGCATTCTGAACGGCGGCAACCGTGCGGTTGTATTCGGTGAGAATCCATTTGTCCTCCGGTGCCAGTGCCGCCGCCTCCGGCAATTGCACGCGGTCGATTGTGAGGTTCATCCGCACGAAGCGGGAGGCATTCCACAGCTTGTTGGCAAAATTGCGCGCCGCCTCAATCTTCTCATCCGAAAAACGCATATCGTTTCCGGGCGAGTTGCCGGTGGCAAGGGCAAAGCGGAGCGCGTCCGCGCCGTACTCGTCAATGATTTTCAGGGGGTCAATGCCGTTCCCAAGGGATTTGGACATCTTGCGCCCCTGCGCATCCCGCACAAGCCCGTGAATCAGCACCGTATCAAACGGTACCTGCCCGGTGTATTCCAGCCCCGAGAAAATCATCCGGGAGACCCAGAAGGTGATGATGTCATATCCGGTCACCAGCGTATTGGTGGGATAGAAATATTTCAGATCCTCGGTTTCGTTCGGCCAGCCGAGCGTGGAGAACGGCCAGAGCGCGGAGGAGAACCAGGTGTCCAGCGTGTCGGGGTCCTGCCGCATTTCCTTGCCGCACTTCGGGCATTTGGCACCCGCTTCCTTGGTGACGACCAGCTCGCCGCAGTCGTCACAGTAGAACGCGGGGATTCGGTGTCCCCACCACAGCTGACGGGAAATGCACCAGTCGCGGATGTTTTCCATCCAGTGGAAGTAGTTTTTCTCAAACCGCTCGGGAACGAACTTCGTCCGCCCGTCACGCACGGCTTCGATTGCCGGCTTTGCCAGCGGCTTCATTTTCACAAACCATTGGAGCGACACACGCGGCTCCACCACGTCGTGGCAACGGTAGCAGGTGCCTACGTTGTGGGTGTAATCCTCCACCCGCACCAGGTATCCGCCCTCCTCCAGATCCTTGACAATGGCTTTGCGTGCCGTATAGC
>CAKSPL010000101.1 GCA_934481325.1 uncultured Eubacteriales bacterium
AAACGATTCTGCACATATCGAGGAAGAAATCGGCGATCTTTTGCTGACCGTAACCTCACTGGCACGCAAAACCGGGACTGACCCCGAGCAGGCACTTTCCAAGGCAACCGTGAAATTTATCGATCGGTTTGAGTTTATGGAATGCGAAGCCGCACAAAACGGGGAGAATCTTTCCGCACTTTCCGCCGAAAAGCTGGAAAAACTGTGGGAAAACGCAAAAAAATCGCATAAAACCTGAAAAACCCCCTGTTTTTTTCCGAAAAACTATTGCATTTTTGTGAAATATGTGATAAACTGTTTCCAGTGGCGGATCTCCGCCCAAGTTGCTCAAAAAATGAGAAAGGATGTATGACGATGAACAAAGCAGAACTTATTGATGCTATCGCAGCCACAGGTCTCACCAAAAAGGACGCGGAGATCGCTCTGAACGCGACGATTGACGCAGTGAAAAATGCTCTCAAAGCAGGCGACAAGGTACAGCTTGCCGGCTTTGGCACCTTCGCCGTGAAGGAAAGAGCCGCCAGAGAAGGCATTAACCCCAGAACCGGCGAGAAGATTAAAATTGCCGCTACCAAGGTTCCCACTTTTGCCGCGGGCAAGAACCTGAAAGACGCTGTGCAATAATCACATCAAATCAAAAGGTCGCGGCAAGCCGCGGCCTTTTGTGTCTTATAAAGCGCACAATCCCGCATCGCCCCGGTGTGCCTTGCACGCTTTCCAAGGTACATCCTGCGTGCCTCGGTACGCCTTGCGCGCTTTCTAAGGCACAAATCCTGCCTCGTCGGCTGATTTCTGCACACCGCCGGGGCAGTCTGCTGTTACCCTACTCACGGAGGAAATTATGAGACTGGATAAGTATCTGAAGGTATCCCGCATCATCAAACGCCGCACCGTAGCAAACGAGGCGTGTGACGCGGCACATATTACGGTGAATGACCACCCGGCAAAAGCCTCTTATGACGTCAAGGTCGGGGATGTAATCGAGGTCAGTTTCGGGGCGCGCAAGCTTCGTGTGCGGGTGCTTTCGGTCAAAGAAACCGTTGGCAAAAACGACGCGGCACAGCTTTACGAGGTGCTGGAATAAACCACCCCCCCACGGCATATAATCTACCGGAAAAGAGGTGGATTTATGACCGACAACAAAATGGGAAAAGAAAGCACGCACAGTGTAAAATCTGCCGCGCGCAAAAAAACCGAAATCAGCGGCGTGGAAGAAGTGGAGAGCTTTGACGAGAGCTGTGTGGTATTGCACACCTCCTGCGGGGAAATGACCATTGAGGGTGAGGGGCTTCGCGTCGGCACGCTGGATATGGAGCGCGGCGTTGTGGTGGTGGACGGCAGAGTTTGCGGCATTTATTACAGCGACGGTGAGCCGAAAAAGCGCGGATTGCGCGGCAGGTTCTTCGGCTGATGGAGATTCGCCCCGATCGGCAGTTTCTGCTGTTTTTTTACGCATTTCTCTCCGGCGTACTGCTCGGCGGTTTTTCCGAGGTGCTGCGGGCATTCCGCATTTTGCTTGGTGTAGTGCCGGTGCCGGATCGTTTTCTTCCGTTGTATGCCCAAAAACTGCCTCTCTTGGGCAAAGGGATCCCCGTGCGGGAGGGCAAGGGAAAACAGATGCGGCGGGCAATCGTGGTGGCAATCGGCGATTTTCTCTTTATGGTGATTTTTGCCGTTACCGCCGTGTTGTTGCTCTACGATTATAACAACGGGGAATTCCGTGTATTTGTGCCGATTCTGATGGTGGCAGGCTTCGCGCTCTTTCGGGTCAGCATTTCGCGGTTTTTCGGGTTTCTTACGCCTTACGTTGCTTTCGGGCTTGCAGTGGCAACGGCATATTTCCGCGCCTTGTGTTTTTTGCCGGTTCGCTTGATTTTACGCCTTGCCCGCTTGCTGTTTCGCCCGTGCCGTGCTCTGTATTTCCTTGTGCGGCACGCGGTACTGCGCAAAAAAATGCTTGCCCTTTGCCGCCGCCAGCTGGCATTTGCCGCAACCGGCTTTGGCTACCCGGGAAGTGAACTGAGAAAGGAAGGAAAAAACAATGTCAAAATCAAAGCGCACCGGAAGCGCAAAGCTGACCCTGCTGATCAGGATTCTCGTAGTACTGATCTTCCTTTCGGCACTGGTCATCGCCGCAGGAAGGCTGTTCGAGTTTAACCGCAAGCAGAGGGAAGCCGATGCACTGGAAAAGGAAAAAGAAAAATACGGGCAAACGATGCCCCCGCAAAACGGGCAACCGTGAATAAAATTCCCCCAAAATGCAAAAAATGACAGGGGCGGAAAGAATCGCCCTGCCATTTGAAAGGGGGAAGCGGAATGTCTGATATGCTCAAAGACCTGGTGGGACACAAATGCAGTATCGTGGGGGAGGACGGCGAATATTTCACCGGAAGCCCCGACATTGTGTGCGAGGTGCTGGCGACAGACGGCGAGTGGATCAAAGCGTCGTTTATCGACAAAACCGGGCGTCGTATGGTGCGCCTGGGGCGCACGGACGTCATCGAAAGCGTGCTTGTGTACGGTGACTGAAAAGAGGCGGTTGCGTTGCAACCGCCTTTTTTTTATCCGAGAAATACGCCGTCCGCGAAAATCCAGATGCCGATGGCAATCAGAATCACGCCGCCCAGCATATTGGCTTTTCCCGCAAGCAGTGTGCCGAAAATCTTGCCGATTTTGACTCCGATCATACAGATGATAAAGGTCATTGTCGAAATGATCAGCGCGGCAAGCAGAGCCTGCAGGAAAGGATATTCTTCAATCGCAAAACCGACGGACAGCGCGTCAATCGAGGTGGCAACCCCTTGCAGCATCAGCGCACCGAAGGAAAGCGAGGCACAGCCCGGCTCCGGGTTGTTGCGGTTTTTGAAGCCTTCGATAAACATTTTTCCGCCGATAAAGGCAAGCAGAACCAACGCAATGTAGGGGATACATTTCTGAAATACCGGAAACGCGTCCGCCACGGTATGTACGCCCACCCAACCGAGAAGCGGCATTGCCGCCTGAAAAAAGGCAAAAGTGCCGGCGATGGCACAATGTTTGCCAAACTTCATCTGCGGGTCACCCAGACCGTTTGCCATAGAAACCGAAAAGGCATCCATTGCAAGCCCCACGCCAAGTCCCAGTGACATCAGAATAAAGGCAAAATTCATTTCGTCAGCCCCTTTTTCAAAAAGTGTAACGTAACTATTCTACTACTTCATTTTTTGTTTGTCAATTGCTTTTTTATAAATACTGACTGTTTTTTCATACTTCGTGCGGTTTTCCTTATGGAAACAAACTCCCCTTTTTGATAAGATAAAAAGCGAATCGGAATCCCGCTGTGCGGGGAGGGGAGAAGCTATGGATTTTTCAGCTATCCCGGTGGCTGTTCTGCTTGCCGTTACTTTGGCGGCAAATCTGACGGCATCGGTCATACAGACAAAATATTCCCACCGCTGTGGCGGGGGAATGAGCGCGCTGTATTTTTATACCGCGGCAAGTGCCGCAGTCAGTACGCTTGCAGTTTTCCTGCTTTCCGGTTGCCGTATGCGCTTTTCCGCCTTTACCGTGTGGTTGGCTCTTCTGTTTGGCGCGGTGATCTGCCTGCAACAGCTCACATTGCTGTTGGCACTTTCCAAAGGGCCTCTTTCCTATACAATGGTGATCGTTTCAATGTCCACCCTGATTACCGCTCTTTCCGGCGTGCTTTTTTGGCAGGAATCCTTGCGCCCTTTGCAGCTTGTCGGAATCGCCCTGATGCTCCTTTGCCTTTTCCTGTCGGTGAAAAAGGAGCCAAAAACGGGGGAGCAGGGAGGCGCGCATCGGCTTTCTCTCCGGTGGCTTTGCCTGTCGCTTTTGTCGATGGCGTTCAACGGGGCAGTGGGGATTTTGCAAAAAACGCATCAGACCTCAGCCCATAAAGAGGAGTTGCCGGCGTTTCTTTTGGTGGCTTTTGCATTTTGTGCGGTCTTTTCTCTGCTTTGCTGTTGCTTTTTGCATTACAAGGGCAAGAGAGCGCAAACACGAAGCAAAACGAACGGACGCGGGCAGGCAAAGAGCGAGGCGGGCGGAATCGCACCGAGTAAAAGCAAAGCCGACAGCGAAGAAATGCAGACACAAAAATCATCCCGCCTCCGGTTTGTGCGGCATTTTGCGTGGATTTTCCCGCTTGCCGGAATTTGTACCGCACTGTGCCATTGCATCAATCTGTATCTTTCCGGTGTGCTTGCGGCGGCAATCTTTTTCCCCATCGTAAACGGCGGCGCGCTGATGCTGACCACTATTGCGTCACGCTTTCTGTTCCGGGAGCGGCTTGCCCTGTCCCAATGGCTGGGGCTTGCCCTCGGTGCCGTGGCAACACTGTTGCTGTGCCTTTGAGTCATAACAAACAAGCCGCCCGTATGGGCGGCTTGTTTGTTATTGGACTGCACTGTAAACCAAGGTGACTTCCGTATCGTCGGCGGTGCGGTAATTGACTGTCATTTGCTGAACAACGGTTTCGGAAAGGGTGAGGGTAACGCTCATATCCGTGGCATCAATTTCCGCGTTGAAGAAGGCGGAGGGAGACTTGATTTTTGCGGTGAGCGTGTTGTTTTCAAACCGGCTTTCGCTCAGATTGTCGGCAGTGAAACGGATGCCCATCACATTCACAAGCGGGAGCGGGAAGGAGACTTCTGCTCCGTTTACCTGCACTAGAACGCCGTTCTGAATCCGTGCCGTTCCGCTGTAAACGGATTTGTCGGATTGCGGAACGGTGATGGTGCCGGATTCATCAATTTCAATGGGATTCAACTGTTCAAATTGATAGGAAATATCAATATAGGTGCCGGCATAGGTTTGTTGCTTTTGAATATCGCACAGTGCGTTCAGAGAAATATCACCGGTTTTGGTGGTGATTTGCAACGAGAAATGGGAACCCGGAGAGGCGAACGCCGTATTGATTACGGCAAGCTGATCTTCCGAGGGTTCATTTTTATTGGTGGCAGAATCGTCCTTTTCGAAGCAGGCGGTGAGAGAACAAAGCAACAGACAGAGCAATAAGCCAACACAAATCAGTTTTTTCATCTCAGTTTCCTCCTTTGTTTTCGGCAGTTTTCCAAAAGCTGATGATTTGCCCATATGTTTCGTTGGAGGAGGGCAGGGCATTTGCCGCCGTGCCTACTGCGTTTTTGAGTTGCTGATTGGCTTTGCCGACAGAGGCGTTGTATTCCTTGATTGTGGCGCGGAAACGGTCGCAGTTTTCTTTGTCTATTTCCTCAAATTCCACACGATAATACCTGCAGGCAACGGAAATGGCTTCAAAACGCTCTGCGGCGTTTTTGGCATTATAATACGAATTGATGGAGAAAAGAAATAGCTTTCTTTCTTCCGAATTGTACAATTTATTTTGCTGAATCCTATCCTGCTGAATCTTATCGTAGTCAATCTCCTCACGCTTGGTTTCACCCTCGCCGGAGCCTTCAC
>CAKSPL010000102.1 GCA_934481325.1 uncultured Eubacteriales bacterium
GGGTTTACGGAACGGTGGTATGAAACGGCGAAGTAGATTTTGAGTCCAGCACGTCTGCCAATTCCATCACACCGGCACATAACGGAATTAGTATATCACATCGCAGGGCAAAAATCAAGGGGTTTTTCAACTTTATTTTCACTTCTTTTTTCTCCGTTACATACACTGCATTGAGAAAGAAGGGAGGTTTTATTTTGGAACAGCAAACCCAAAAAGGTACCGGATACCTGGTGGTTCAGGTCACAACCGCAAACTCCGCCGTGCCGCTTACCAGTGCAAATGTGGTAATCAGTGCCGACCAACCGGGCGACGGTGACGTAATCTATGAGCTTCGCACCGGGGCGGGCGGGCGCACCGAGCGCGTGTCACTGGAAACAATGCCACGGGCAGACAGCGAATCCCCAAGTGACACCAAACCGTACCTGACCTATCATATTGAAGTCAGTGCGCTGGGTTATGAAAAAGCAATCTTTCAGAATGTGCCGATTTTTGACGGAATCACCGCATTTCAACAGGCAAATCTGATCCCGATCCCCGAAAACGGCTTTCCCGATCCGTTTACGCAAAACAGCCCGAACATCTATCAGAATGAGGAAAATCAGCTGTAAGGAGGAGCTATGCCAACCACAATACCAATCATTCCGGACACGATTACGGTGCATCTCGGCAGAGCGGACGCAAACGCGCGGAATGTAACCGTTCCGTTTCTTGACTACATTGCCAACGTTGCCTCCTCCGAGATTTATCCGACCTGGCCGGAAAGCGCAATCCGTGCCAATATGCTGGCACAGATGACTTTTGCGCTCAATCGTATATACACCGAATATTACCGCTCCCGCGGATATGATTTTGACATCACAGCCTCCACCGCAATGGATCAATCCTACGTGGAGGGGCGTGACATATTTGAAAATATCAAGGAGCTGGCGGGTGAGCTTTACGGCACCTATCTGCGCCGTGAGGGGAGCGTGGAGCCGTTGTTTGCCGCATATTGCGACGGGCGGCAGGTAAACTGTGAGGGGCTTTCACAATGGGACACCGTGGGACTTGCCGAGGACGGGTTGGACGCCTTTGACATCCTTCGTTATTATTACGGTGACAACATCGAGCTGGTAACCGATACGCCGATCAGCACCGTCACCGAAACCGTGCCGCGTGCACCGCTTCGCATCGGTTCCGGCGGAGACGATGTGCGCACGGCGCAGATCCGCCTCAACCGGATTGCCAAAAACTATCCCTCAATCCCCCGCATCGTGGAAACGGACGGGATTTTTTCCACCGATACCGAGGCGGCTGTACGGGAATTTCAGCGGATTTTCGGGCTGACGCAGGATGGCGTGATCGGGCGGGCGACCTGGTACTATATCCGCCGTATTTACAATGGCGTAAAACGCCTGAACGAGCTGGATTCCGAAGGAATTTCCACCGACGAGGTAACCAAGCAATATCCCGGCGTACTGCGGGAGGGAGATACGGGGCTTGGCGTGCGGAATCTCCAATATTTCCTCAATTATCTTTCCGGCTTTTACGATTCCATTCCTCCGCTTGCCGTAGACGGCGTATTCGGTGCCGCTACCCGTGCCGCACTGATTGACGCGCAGAACACCTTCGGTCTTACGGCGGACGGAATCCTCGGCGAGGTGTCCTGGCGGGCGATTTATGACGCATACCTCGGCATCGTTTCCACCATTCCGCTGGAATACACCGAGGGGGTGGTGGTGCCGTTTCCCGGGGTGCCGTTGCGCATCGGCTCCGAATCCGAAAGCGTGCGGCTGTTGCAGGAATATCTGAATTATATTGCCGCCACCTATGAGTCAATTCCCACCGTTAACGTCACGGGATACTTCGGCGAGCGCACAAGGGATGCGGTGCTTGCGGTTCAGGCATTGTCCGGGCTCCCGCAGACAGGTATCGTGCTGGCTCCCACCTGGAATGCAATCACCGATCTTTACAGCGATCTTTACAACGGAGCCAATCTCGGCGAGGGGCAATACCCGGGCTTTGAAGTGGGAGGTAACGTATGACAAAACCCAATGAACGGGAGGCAATTTACAATCTGCAACGCTATCTGCGTCAGCTTTCCTATCACGATGAGGCGATCCCTGCCCCGCCGCTGGACGGCGTGATGGGCACCGCCACAACCGACTCTCTGAAAGCATTTCAAAGGGAAAAAAAGCTCCCTGTTACCGGCACGGCGGACAGTACCACCTGGAAAATGCTGTTTGAGGCGTACCAACAATCCATCTGCGATTATTCCGCACCCGTGGCAGTTTCGCTGTTCCCCCGCTCTTCCCCCGGCTATGCGTTAAAGCGCGGAGATAAAACCTTTCCGGTGCAATTCGTACAGTTTGCCCTGCAGGAGCTGGAGCTAATTTACTCCGGGCTTGCAGACGTTACACGTTCCGACACCTATGACGAGAACACCGAAAATGCGGTAAAGCTCTTTCAGGGGAAAAACAATCTCCCGCAAACCGGAGAGGTAGACAGACTCACCTGGGACGAACTGGCGGTTGTTTACAACCGGGAATTCGGCGGAAATTTTGAACAATAGCCCGGATTTTTTGACTTTCCGATTTTTTTGAAAAAATCAAAAAACTAAGGAAATCATATGCTAAATCGGCGTAACCGTCTGTAATCGGTTGCGCCTTTTTAATTTTGACTTTATTTGACTTTGACTTTGTCTGACCTTTGGCTTATAATGATCGCAGAAAGTCAGGAAAGGTCAAAGAACCGAAAGGAGGACGCAATGCTGACAGACGAGATTGCAAAAATGATTGAAGCTATGCTGGAGGCCGGCGGCGGTACGCTGGATTTGCAAAGGAACGAGATGGCGGGTCGGCTTGGCTGTGTGCCGAGTCAGATCAGTTATGTCATCACTTCCCGCTTTACACCGGAGCGCGGATACCTGATTGAATCCAGGCGGGGCGGCGGCGGACATATCCGCATCATCCGCAAGCAGATGGATCGCAACGAATATCTGATGCACTTTTTCCACGCGATAGGCGGGGAGATCGGCGAAGGAGAAGCGAGAGCGTATCTGCAAAACCTTGCGGACAACGGATTTGTCAGCAAGCGGGAAACCGCGATTATCCGCAACGCCCTTTCGGATTCTGCCCTGCAGGATGTGACCCCTGCGGGACGCGGTGCGGTGCGGGCGCAGATATTCCGACATATTCTGCTCTCCCTGATAGAGTAAAATGAAATAAGATAGGCACATCGTGTGCGTAAAGGAGGTTTTTGTGATGAAATGCGAGAAATGCAAACAAAACGAGGCAACGTTCTTTTATGAGGAGACTGTGAACGGCAGAACCCGTTCCTATCACCTTTGCCGCGATTGCGCGGAAAAAATGAAGGAAAACGGCGAGCTGCAGTTTTCCGTGAATATGGATGACGAGATGGGCTTTCCGCTCTTCCCCAGCTTCCCGAACCTGTTGGGCGAGTTGTTCGGCGTGCCGGAGAGAAGCAACCGGCATCTTACCGGCGGCGGCAAAAAATGCCCCGGTTGCGGTGCCACTTGGGAGGATCTGGTGCGGAACGGCAAGGTTTCCTGCCCGCAGTGCTATGACACCTTCCGGGAGGAGCTTGCCTCCACCGTGCGTCAGGTACACGGTAACGTAACCCACACCGGGCGTGCGCCGCGGCGGTTGCGGGTGGTAAACGAAAAGAAAGAAAAGCTGGAACGGTGCCGCCGGGAGCTGAAGGAAGCCATCCAGGCGGAAAACTTTGAAAGAGCGGCGGAGCTTCGCGATGAAATCAAGACGCTGGAAGAAACGAAGGAGGCGAACTGATATGCTTTGGTATCAGACAAAAGGAAATGAGAGCGACACGGTGCTTTCCTCCCGTGTGCGGTTTGCAAGAAACCTTTCGGGTTATCGCTTTGATGCGCACCTTGCGGACAAGGACGCGAAAGAATTGATTGAAAAAGTAGGCGCGGCACTGGGTGACGGGTTTGCAAAGGTGAACCTTGACGACCGCTCACCGTTGGCGGCGGAAGCACTGGTGGAGGAGCATCTGGTCAGCCGTGATTTCACGGCGATGAAAGGACCGCACACGCTTTTCCGCAACGACAACGACAGTGTGTATGTGATGACTCCGGAGGAGGATCACATCCGTTTGCAGTGCATCCTGCCCGGGCTTGCCCTGGAGGAAGCATACCGGCGCGCCTGTGAATACGACGATATGCTGGATGCGGCATTGCCGATTGCTTATGACGAAAAGTTGGGGTATCTGACACACTGCCCCACCAACCTCGGCACCGGGATGCGGGCATCCGTAATGCTTTTCCTGCCGGCACTGAGCGCGGGCGGATTTATCCCCTCGCTTTCCCATCAGCTTGCCAAGGTGGGGCTGACGATGCGGGGGATTTACGGAGAAGGGTCGGAATCCTATGGCAGTCTTTATCAGATTTCCAATCAGATTACGATGGGGCTGACCGAGGAAGAAATCCTTCATAAGCTGACCGAATTTGTGCAAAGCATCATTGACAAGGAACACAAGGAAAGAAATGCCGTCAAGGGTGAGGCACTGGCAGAACTGACAGACCGCATCTGCCGCGCGGAAGGCACGCTTCGTTATGCCACGCGCATTTCCTCCGCAGAGTTTTACTCCCTGTATGAAAAGCTGAAGCTCGGTGCGGCAATGGGCATCATCACTACCATCAGCGACGAAACACTCAACGCCCTGCTGATCAGCGTAATGCCGGCAACACTGACGCTCGCCTCCCCCGATGCGCCGAAAAACGGCACGGAGCGGGACGAAGCGCGTGCCGCATTTATCAAAAAAACACTGGGTATGACAAAACCCGAATAAACACCCCCTCGTGCGGGGCAAACTCCGCACGGGGACTGCTACCCTTACGAAAGGAAACCGCCTCACCGGCGGTCACAGGTGACAAATATGAACAACCGTTTTACTGCAAAAGCACAAAATGTACTGAATAATGCCCTCCGCATTGCTGCGGCACTGGGGCATACCTATATCGGCTCCGAACATCTGTTGCTCTCCCTCGCGGCAGAAAGCGAGGGCGTAGCGGCAAAATTGCTTGCCGCACGCGGCATCACGCCGGATGACATCCGGCGTGTTCTGGTGGAAACAACGGGTCAGGGGACGATGAGCAACGTAACCCCCACCGATATGACGCCGCGCACCAAGCGGATTTTGGAGGCTTCCGCCGTGGAATCCGAAAAATGCGGGCAAAACTACATCGGCACCGAGCATCTGTTGCTGGCACTGCTCTCCGAGCGGGATTCGGTGGCGGTGCAGGTGCTGGAAGAACTCGGCATTTCCGCAGAGGAACTCCGAAACGACGTGATTGCGTTTCTGAACGATTCGCCCGTAAGCGGTAAGCGCGAAAAGAGCAACCGCGAGAGCGGGAACGCCAAAGGCGTGCTTGCCAATACCCCCACACTTGCCAATTACGGCAGAGATC
>CAKSPL010000103.1 GCA_934481325.1 uncultured Eubacteriales bacterium
GCATCTCCCTGCCCCTCAAAGCTCTCCTGCAAGGGTTTCGCTACCTGAGTGCGGACAATCGGCTGTTTTCTCGGGTACACCGAAAGCACGGTGCGCACCGTTTCCTCCCGGATGTTGGCAACCATTTCCTCAAACAGCTCGGAGCCTTGCAGGCGGTATTCGTTCACCGGGTCGCGCTGAGCATAAGCCTGAAGATTGATACTGCCTTTGAGGTCTTCCATCGCGTCGATGTGCTCCATCCAATGGCTGTCCACCGAGCGAAGCAGGATTGTGCGCTCCACTTCCGCAAAGTCCGCGCCAAACAGTGTTTTCTTTTCCTCGAAAATATCGTTTGCCATAGCAACCAGCTTTTCCGTTACATCGGCGGGCTTTGCCTTTTCCTTTTTCAGTTCCTCAACCGAAAGGTCACCCGGTTTCAGGAGGTAACTCTTATAGTGTTCTGTCAGCCCGTCAATATTCCAAAGCTCCGGGTCATCTCCGCCAAGGTAAAAGCCAACCGTTTCTTCAATACTGGTGCGAATCATCGTCCGAATGGTTTCGGTCATATCCTCACCGTTGAGCACTTCAAGACGCTGAGAATAAATCAGATTGCGTTGCTGATTCATCACATCGTCATAGGTCAGCACGTATTTGCGGCGTTTGAAGTTCTGATCTTCAATGCGTTTCTGCGCATTTTCAATGGAGTTGGAAAGGAGTCGCGCGTTGATCGGCTGATCATCGGGAAGCCCCAGCCGTTCCACCAGCCCCGCAATGCGGTTGGCACCGAACAGGCGCATCAGATCGTCTTCCAGCGATAGGAAGAAGCGGGATTCCCCGGGGTCGCCTTGTCTGCCGGAACGCCCGCGCAGCTGATTATCAATCCGGCGGCTCTCGTGCCGCTCGGTGCCGAGAATATACAATCCTCCCGCCTCACAGACCTTTTTTGCCTCCGGCGCGATTTCGCGCTTGAAATGCTCATTCAGTTCGTGGAAGGTTTCGCGCGCAACGCGGATTTCCTCGTCGTCAATATCCGCCGTGCCGGTTGCCATCACAATCAGATCCTCCGAAAAGCCCTGCTTGCGCATTTCGTTTTTCGCCATATACTCCGGATTGCCGCCCAGCATAATGTCGGTGCCGCGCCCCGCCATATTGGTGGAAATCGTTACAGCCCCGAGCTTGCCTGCCTGCGCCACGATTTCCGCCTCGCGCTCGTGATGCTTGGCGTTGAGGACGTTGTGGCGGATTCCCTCGCGTTTGAGGCGCGCGGAAAGATCCTCGGATTTGTCCACACTGATGGTACCGACAAGCACCGGCTGACCCTTGTCGTGACATTCCTTGATCTGTGCAATGATGGCATCAATCTTTCCTTTGGTGTTCTTATACACCAAATCGTTGTGATCAATGCGGATCATCGGCTTATTGGTCGGCACTTCCACCACATCAAGGTTGTAAATTTCGCGGAATTCCTCCTCTTCGGTCAGTGCCGTACCTGTCATACCGGATAGCTTATTGTACATCCGGAAGTAATTCTGGAAGGTGATACTGGCAAGGGTGCGGTTTTCCTTTTGCACCTCTACGCCCTCTTTGGCTTCAATTGCCTGATGAAGCCCGTCGGAATAGCGTCTGCCCGGCATAATACGCCCGGTAAAGGAATCCACGATCATCACGCCGTTTTCGTTTACCACATAATCCACGTCCCGTTTCATCACGCCCCACGCGTGAATTGCCTGATGGATGTGATGTGCCAACTCGGAATTTTCGGGCGCATTGAGATTTTCCACCGAGAAAAAGTTTTCCGCCTTTGCAGTCCCCTTGGGGGTGAGAATGGCATTCCTGCCCTTTTCATCCACAATGTAGTCCGCATCCACGCTGTCAATTTCCTCTTTATTGTCCACTTCCTTTTTTACCAGCTTGGTCATATGGCGCACCAGCTCGTTGGCACGCTCGTAAAGATCGGTGGATTTTTGCCCCGCACCGGAAATAATCAACGGGGTGCGCGCTTCGTCAATCAGGATGGAGTCCACCTCGTCCACGATGGCAAACGCGTGTCCGCGCTGTACCATATCCTTTTTGTACACCACCATATTGTCACGCAGATAGTCAAAGCCAAACTCGTTATTGGTGCCATAGGTAATATCCGCACCGTATGCCGCCTGCTTTTCCGCGGGGGTCAGCCCGTGTACCACAAGCCCGGTCGAAAGCCCCATAAAGGCATATACCCGCCCCATTTCCTCGCTGTCACGGCGCGCGAGGTAATCGTTAACGGTCACCACGTGAACGCCCTTTCCGGTCAGCGCATTCAGATAAGCCGGCATCGTGGCAACCAGCGTTTTACCCTCACCGGTCTTCATTTCGGCAATCCGCCCCTGATGAAGAATGATTCCGCCTATCAGCTGAACATAAAACGGGCGTTTGCCAAGCACTCTGTCGTCCGCCTCGCGTACAGCGGCAAATGCGTCACAAAGAATGTCATCAAGTGTGGCACCGGCGGAGAGCTTTTCTTTCAGCTCCACGGTCACACAAGCCAGTTCCTCATTGGTCATTGCCTTGTATTTGGGGGCAAGCGCATCAATCATATCCGCGATCTTGCGCAGTTTTTTTACCTGTCGGTCACTGTAAGAACCGAAAATTTTGCGAAAAAGTCCCATTTTTTCCTCCGGGAATTTCAGAATAAATAGATTATACTATATTTTATATAAAAATACTATATATTCCGAAAAAATTTGCAAATAATTTTCCTTTGCTCTTGCACTTCACGCGCGGTTATGTTATATTTAGAAAAAACAACCGAGGTCACTATGCCGAAAATTCATATTGTATTACACGAGCCGGAAATTCCGCAAAATACCGGAAACATTGCCAGAACCTGCGCCGCCACAGGGGCATCCCTCCATTTAATCCGCCCGCTGGGATTTGAAATTGACGACAAAAAGCTAAAACGCGCAGGACTTGACTACTGGGACAAGCTGGATATCACCTATTACGACGGGTTGGAGGACTTTTTCAGAAAGCACCCGGGCGCGCCCGTTTACTGTTTTACCACAAAAGCACCACGTAAATACACGGATATTGCCTACCCGGAGGAGGTTTTCCTGATGTTTGGAAAAGAGACGGCGGGGTTACCCGAGGAGTTTCTGCGCACAAGGCGTGACACCGCGGTGCGGTTGCCGATGCGAGAAGGACTGCGCAGTCTCAACCTTTCCAATACCGTGGCGGTTGCCGTTTTTGAGGTATTGCGCCAATATAATTTTGACGGACTGAGCGAGGCAGGACACCTCACAAAATACGACTGGTGACATTGCTTTACAGCAACCGCAACTTCCGTAGCTTGTCCGTTCCATCGCTTGTTCGTTCTGCGGCTTGCCGAAACCCGCAAGATTGCCGCAAAAAAGGCATCGGTGCACCGATGCCTTTTTTCTATATTTTCTACGCGGGTAAAGCGGTTTTTATCCGCTCTCCGCAGATTTCAAAGAGAGGTGCTTATCCGATATTTTCGGAAAATTCCGCGCCCGGACTTCCAAAAATCCGCCGCTCCCAAAAGCTCTCATCCGTATGCCCGGGGCAAGGGCGATTGTACGGCACTTCATCCATTCCGATGCCGTAAAAATGCTTGGAATCACCGATTTGAGCATAATATGGCTCATTAGAAATGATCCCCCGTCCTTTTTCAGGCGGGATACCACCGTAGGTGTACGCCGCATCCACCACATATATCTGCCGCGGAAATTCCCGGGACACCCGTAGCAATGCAACCTTTCGGCGCGTTTCCTGCGGGCAGTCCGCGCAGGCAACACCGTTTCCTCCGCAATAATCCACCAAGATATGACAGTTACATTCGGTTTTGGGTTCCGTCCCTTTTTTGAAATATCCGATCTCGGATCGGTCACCTCTCGGGTCATAGCCGCAAGCCTCGGACAAAAGGCACCCGGAGTCTTTGCAATAGCGCACCGCCACCACCGATTTCGGGGTAACAAAGGTTCCTGTATCGGTTCCGTGCGCGGCAACGGCTTTCTTCATCACCGCATCAAATACGCGGAGTGCCGGATTTCCAGATACGTCGGAAAGCGACTCCGGCAGATCGTAACCATACCACACTCCCGCAAGCAAGTCCGGCGTGTAACCGATAAACCATTTGTCACAGTTGTTGCTTGAAGTTCCGGTTTTCCCTGCCACATCCGTAACGGATTTGAGAGACAGCGATTTCCCGGTGCCGGTCTGTACCACGTGGCGCAACATCATCGTTAAGATTGCGGCGGTATCCTCCGATAACACACGCTTCTGCTTCACTCCGTTTTCCAACAGCACATTTCCCTTTCTGTCCAGTACAAGACTGTAACTGCGCGTTCCGGTAAAAACACCTTTACCGGCAAGTGCCGTGTAGCCACCAAGCAATTCGCGCAGGGTTACCCCGTGATACTGTTGCCCGAGGGCAAGTGCCGCTATGCCCATATCTTCCTCCTTGTGCAGGGAGGAAAATTCCAGCTCATCGGTCAGAAATCCAAAGGAGGCTTCTCGTGTCAGGCGATCCAGCACCGCCACACTGACCGTATTGACCGAATGGGTCAACGCGTCATTTACCGTCGTCAATCCACGATAAATATTCGGGGCGTTCCTTGGCCACGGTGCACCGCTTTTCCGATAACTGCGCGGAACATCATCAAACACGGTTCCGTACGTGATCAGATTTTTTTCCAGTGCAGGTGCATAAACGGCAAGCGGCTTTATCACAGAGCCGGAGGGGCGGCGGGTATCCGTGGCGTAATTCTGAATGCGGTTGGAGGTCTTTTCACCAACTGCCCCGGCAAGAGCCAGGATGTCCCCTGTTGCGGGGTCCACAATTATCATACTGCTGTTGGCTTTTCTGCCGCCTTCGTGCGTGGGAAAATGTGCGGAATCTAAATAGTATTCTTCCAGAATCGCTTGCAAATCCGGGTCAACACAGGTCGTGATTTTCAGTCCGCCGCCATACACAAGGCGGGATGCCTGCGCCTGTGTCATCCCTTTTTCGCGCATCAGATCGCGAATCACGTCGTGTACCACAAGATCGGCATACCAGGAATTGATCCGCCCGGTCATCACCTTCTCATTCACCGCAAGTACGGTTTCACCCGCGGCAGCCTGTTCATATGCCCCGTTGTCTATCATCCCCTGCGAGAGCATTTCGGCAAGAATTACATTACGCCGCGTGCGGTTTGCCTCCGGGTGGCGGATCGGATCATAGCGCGAGGGGTTATTGGTAATTGCCGCGATTGCGGCACATTCCGAAAGCGTCAGCTCTGCCGGTTCCTTGGAAAAATACGCATTTGCCGCCGTGCGCACACCATAGCAATTCTCCGAAAGGTTGACCACGTTCAGATAGATTTCCAGGATTTCTTCTTTGCTGTATTCCTGCTCCGTCCGTGCCGCCCGCACCAGTTCCGCGGCTTTTCTGGAAATACTG
>CAKSPL010000104.1 GCA_934481325.1 uncultured Eubacteriales bacterium
GCACCGGCGCGCGCCCTGTCCAATAGGTAGGGTCGCCCTGCCAGAGGTACTCGGTGCCGGTCTTTTTGCCGACAATGGAGCGGATCTCGCCTCCCGCATCCGAAAGGGCGATTTTCAATCGGTCGTTTTCCAGAATATATTCCATCATATTGCCTCCGTTTTTCTTTTATTGTAGCACATCCGCCGCCCGATTTCAATCGGGCGGCGGAATTTTCCGGGAATGCCGGAGCATTATTCCTCATTCGTTTTTTTCTTTGCTTTGAAGAAAACCGCAAAGAGCGCAAAGCAGCCACCGCAAATCAGCAGGTAAGGAGCCGCCGCGCGGATTCCCGTGCCGAGAAATGCCCCCGCACTCTGCCCTTGAAGGCTCCCGGTTTCCGAGGAGAACACGATGCGCTGACCGTCCTCGCTGACCGTCCAGCGGTTCAGCTCCCGGTAATCCGTGCCGGAAGCCAGCGCGGCATTGTACAGGCTCTGATTGAGTTTTTTTGCCACGGTTTCCAGGTCTGCGTCGGTACTGTCCACATAGGTGCTGCCGTGCGGTCTGTTTCCCGATCTCCCGTCCGGCTCAATGCTGATGCAGTCAATCAGTGACATTGCTCCATAGGATACAATTCCGCCTACGTTCTCTGCGGAGTCCGCATTCAGCTCACATTCCGACAGGCAGTTGGCAATCGTGCCGTTGAAATTGTCGGCAATCCCGCCGACTCTTGCACCGTTCACGGTGATTTTACTGTAACAGTTGATGATTTTGGCGGTGGGTCTGCTGGAATGGCTGGTAATCCCTCCGGTGCAGGCACCCGAAACGGTTCCGCCCTCTAACCCGAGGTTCATCACCGTGCCGCCCAGCTGACCGAAAAAGGAGTTGTTTCCGCCAACCGTTACGGAAAGATTCCGGATGATGTGTCCCCCGCCGTTGTAGGTGCCGAGGAACGAGCATTCGGTGCCGTATGGCCCGATGGTCTGCCATTCCACGCCCGCAAGATCAATGTCTGCGGTTTGCAGAAAGTATTCTCCTTCAAAGCCGTTTCCCGCATTGACCGCGGCGGCAAATGCCAGCAGATCTTCTTTGCTCCCGATGAGGTAGGGGGAGGCTTTGGTGCCGTCCGCTTTTTCGCTGGCACTGACGGTGATGAAACAGGCGGAAAGCAGACAAAGGACAAGGCACAGGCAAAATATTCTTTTTTTCATAACGGTACCTTCCTTTCTCTGTGACGATATAAAGTGATCACTGCTTTGCCGAACAGCTGAAAGGGGACGGCAAGCAGGAGCGTGAGGAGAAACGCAAGGGGAACGTACGCAAAATACTGCGCTACGGGGGAAAGCTCCGCAAAGCGGGCGGTTGCGGCAAGCGTGGCGTTCAGATAAGCAAACGTAGCTAAGTGGAGAATGTAAAATGCATAGGAGTTGCCCGCAAACCATTTTATTGCGGCTTTATACCACCGCACGGGGCGGGCTTCCTCACTGCCGGAAAGAAAGAGGAGCAGACTGCAAACCGCCGCGTACGCGGAGGGGAGCAGACACCGGTAAACGAACAGATCGTGCAGGGAGGAACGCTCGTAAATAAAGCAATTGTACAAAACCATCCCCGCAAAGAGAACCGCCGCAAACGCTTTTGCCCACGCTTTGCCGCGGGCTGGCGCACTGTAATGGAGCTTCATATCCGCAACCAGCATTCCGAGTATCACCAAATCAAGGTTGACCAGGCAGTTGGTGTAGGACCAGGTATACCAGTCCAGCCCCGCATTGACAATCAGACAACGGGCAAGCGCGCCAAGCACAAGCACGGTGCCGAACACGGCGATAAACAGCCCCTTGTTTCTTTCCGGCTTCAACGCGCGCAATGCAAGATAGAGAAACGGCATAAATAAGTATAGTTGCATCGCGAGCGAAATATACCACAAATGCCCGAGTCCCTCCACCGAGGCGTGAGCGTTGAAGGTAAAGGTCAGAATTTTCAGCAGATATTGCGGATTCTGCCAGAAAAGGAGCTTGCCCGACAGGACTTCATACAGGAAACAGTAAAGGTAGTACAGCGGGGCGATTTTGAGAAATCGCATCGCATAAAAACCGAAAAATTTGCGCGCGCTCCTTTTGCCTTCCCGGAAAAGCTCATACTTTTCGGTGAAAAATCCGTATCCGATGCCAAAGCCCGATAAAAACAGAAAAATCCATACCCCCGCCCAGGCAGGAAGACAGGTGAGCCAGCGGAATACCGCGGGAAACGCCTCACTTTTCGGAATACTGCCCTTTGCGTGCAATAAAAATACAAAAAGCGTTGCAAATGCCCGCAACAGATCGGCGGTGATTCCGTTCTTTGATTTCCGCATTTGCTCCCCTCCGGTAGTTTTCCGTTCTTTAACTCTATTATATCCATTTTTTTTGTTTTTGTCAAGCACTGGTAAAAAACGCCCCTGCGGTTCGTCAACCGCAGGGGCGTTTTGGGGGCGAAAATCAGTCCTTAAGAGCTGCCTGAGCCGCCGCAAGGCGTGCAATCGGCACGCGGAACGGCGAGCAGGAAACATAGGTCAGACCGATCTTGTGGCAGAACTCTACGGATGTCGGGTCGCCGCCGTGCTCACCGCAGATACCGCAGTGCAGGTCGGGGCGAACGGACTTGCCGAGCTTCACAGCCATTTCCATCAGCTTGCCAACGCCGGCCTGGTCGAGCTTGGCAAACGGATCGTTTTCATAAATCTTGTTGTCGTAGTAAGAGGGCAGGAACTTGCCGGCGTCATCACGGGAGAAGCCGAAGGTCATCTGCGTCAGGTCGTTGGTGCCGAAGCAGAAGAACTCTGCCTCCTTGGCGATTTCGTCCGCGGTCAGAGCGGCACGCGGAATCTCAATCATCGTACCTACTTCATAGTGGAGGTTGGCACCTGCGTTCTTGATTTCCTCGTCCGCGGTCTTGACAACCACTTTCTTCACGAAAGCAAGCTCTTTCACATCGCCTGCAAGCGGGATCATAATCTCGGGAACGATCTTCCAGTCGGGGTGCTTCTTCTGTACGTTCAGAGCCGCACGGATGACAGCCTTGGTCTGCATCACGGCGATCTCGGGGTAGGTGACGGTCAGGCGGCATCCGCGGTGACCCATCATCGGGTTGGCCTCGTGCAGACCCTGGATAATGCCCTTGATTGCCTCAACCGTTTTGCCCTGCGCTTTGGCGAGAGCGGCGATTTCGGCTTCCTCGGTGGGAACGAACTCGTGGAGCGGGGGATCCAGGAACCGGATGGTTACGGGGTCGCCTTCCATAGATTCAAACAGAGCCTCAAAGTCAGCCTGCTGCATCGGCATAATCTTGGCAAGAGCGGCTTCACGCTCCTCCACGGTGTCAGCGCAGATCATCTCGCGGAATGCGGCGATTCTCTGCGGGTCAAAGAACATATGCTCGGTACGGCAAAGACCGATGCCCTGTGCGCCCAGCTCCCGTGCCTTTGCGGCGTCCTTCGGGGTGTCGGCATTGGTGCGTACCTGCAATTTGCGGTATTTGTCAGCCCACGCCATAATTCTGCCGAAGTTGCCGCCGATCTGTGCGTCAACCGTCGGAATGATGCCGTCGTAAATGTTACCGGTGGAGCCGTCAATGGAAATATAGTCGCCCTCGTGGTAGGTCTTACCTGCCAGGGTGAACTTCTTGTTTTCCTCATCCATTACGATGTCACCGCAACCGGAAACACAGCAGGTACCCATACCACGCGCCACAACTGCCGCGTGAGAGGTCATACCGCCGCGCACGGTCAGGATGCCCTGAGAAGCCTTCATACCGGTGATATCCTCGGGAGAGGTTTCCAGACGCACCAGAACGACCTTCTTGCCGGCTTTCTTCCAAGCCTCTGCGTCGTCTGCTGAGAACACAATCTGACCGCAGGCGGCACCGGGAGAAGCACCAAGACCCTTACCGACAGGGTTGGCGGCTTTCAGAGCCTTTGCGTCAAACTGCGGGTGCAGGAGCGTGTCAAGGTTACGGGGGTCAATCATCAGAACGGCTTCCTTATCGGTGCGCATTCCCTCGTCCACGAGGTCGCAGGCAATCTGAAGTGCCGCCTGAGCGGTGCGCTTGCCGTTACGGGTCTGCAGCATAAAGAGCTTGCCGTGCTCCACGGTAAATTCCATATCCTGCATATCGCGGTAGTGATCTTCGAGAATTTTGCAGACCTTCCGGAACTGCGCGAAAGCCTCGGGGAACAGCTCTGCCATCTTGGCAATCGGCAGAGGCGTGCGCACGCCTGCCACCACGTCCTCGCCCTGTGCATTGGGGAGGAACTCGCCCATCAGCTTCTTCTCGCCGGTAGCGGGGTCACGGGTAAATGCCACACCGGTGCCGCAGTCGTCACCCATATTGCCGAATGCCATCATCTGCACGTTGACAGCGGTACCCCAGGAGTAGGGAATATCGTTATCGCGGCGGTAAACGTTGGCGCGCGGGTTGTCCCAGGAGCGGAACACTGCCTTAATGGCACCGAGGAGCTGTTCCTTCGGGTCGGACGGGAAGTCCGTGCCGATTTTTTCCTTGTATTCGGCTTTGAACTGGTTGGCAAGGGTTTTGAGGTCGTCTGCGGTCAGATCCACATCAAACTTCACGCCCTTTTCTTCCTTCATCTTATCGATAAGCTGTTCAAAGTACTTTTTGCCGACTTCCATTACCACGTCGGAGTACATCTGGATAAATCTGCGGTAGCAGTCCCAAGCCCAGCGCGGGTTTTTGGACATCTCGGCAATGGTGTTGACCACTTCCTCGTTCAGACCCAGGTTGAGGATGGTGTCCATCATACCGGGCATCGAGGCGCGGGCACCGGAACGGACGGAAACCAGCAACGGGTTTTTCTTGTCGCCGAATTTCTTGCCGGTGATCTCTTCCATCTTGTTGATGTAGGTCATGATCTCTGCCATAATCTCATCATTGATTTTTCTGCCGTCCTCATAGTACTGAGTGCAAGCCTCGGTGCTGATGGTGAAGCCCTGGGGAACGGGAAGACCGATATTGGTCATTTCCGCAAGGTTTGCGCCCTTGCCGCCCAGCAACTCACGCATATTGGCATTGCCTTCGGTAAAGAGATAGCAATACTTCTTTGCCATGTTGAAAATACCTCCAAATTTTTGTTTTTCCTTTTGGGATAGACAAATGCGAAACGCATCCGCCGTTTTGCAACGACTTATTATATCATATCTATATCAAAAGTGCAAGGGGATTTTGCAAAAAAGCAACGGCGGGAGTAAATTTTTTGTAAACCTGCGCCCCTTGACAGGAAAGAGGGAAAAGGATATAATGGAAAAAAACGCGGAAGGGCGGATCGGATATGAAAAAGATTTGTGTCATCGGTGCCGGTAATATGGGAGGAGCGTTGCTTGCGGGCTTCCTTTCGG
>CAKSPL010000105.1 GCA_934481325.1 uncultured Eubacteriales bacterium
GAGCGGGATACCGTGGTGCTTCAGATGCGCACGTTTTCCGGCGGCAAACGATTGCTGATCAACGGCGGCTCGGCAAACCCGCGCTTGGGCTTTACCGAAACGCCCTTTGAAAATCCGCAGAACCCGCCGATGTTCTGTATGTTGCTCCGCAAGCATCTTTCCGGTGCCAAACTGCTTGGTGCCGTCCAGCTCGGCTTTGAGCGGGTAACCCGGCTGGAATTTGAAACAAGAGACGAAATGGGCTATTCCTGTATGCGGCATCTCATCTGTGAGGTGATGGGAAAGTACAGTAATCTCGTGTTTACCGACGGGGAGGGGAAAATTCTCGGCGTGCTTCGCCCGGTGGACTTCACCACCAGCAGTAAACGCCAGCTTCTGCCCGGTATGCGTTACGAATTGCCCCCCGCACAGGAAAAGGAGAATCCGTTGGAGGTGAGTGCGGGGCGGTTTGCCGGGCTGCTTGCCGCCGCTCCTGTCGAGCGTCCGGCGGAGAAATGGATTACCGCCGCTTTTCTCGGTGTTTCCGCCGGCGTGGCAAGGGAACTTGTTTTCCGGGCTTCCGGGCGCACCGATACCCCTGTGGGCGGAATGAATCCGGAGCGTTTTGCCGCAGCTTTTGAAGAAGTGTTTGACAACATCCGGAAAGGGAGCTTTTCCCCTTGTCTTGTGGAGGACGAAACCGGAAAGCCGGCGGAATACGCGTTTCTGCATCTGACACAGTACGGTACCTTCCGCGAGGTGGAAAGCCCTTCGGCATTGTTGGATCTGTGGTTTGGCAGTCGGGATCGGGCGGCGCGGGTGCATCAGCGAGCCGCAGACCTCTGTCATCTTGTCAATAACGCCAAAACGCGCATCACTCATAAGCTGGAATTACAGCGCGCAGAACTGGCGGAATGCGCCAAAGGGGAAGAATATCAGAAAGCGGGCGATTTGATTATTGCCAACTGTTACGCACTGGAAAAGGGAATGACGCGCGCGGAATTGACGGATTACGGAGATTGCCGGGAGGACGGGAGCTTCGGCACGGTTGCGGTAGAGCTTGACCCGCGTCTGACTCCCGCCGCCAACGCCCAGCGTTATTACAAAAAATACAATAAAAGCAAAAACGCAAAAGTGGAACTGACCAAGCAGATTGCACTGGGTGAAGCCGAGCTTGCCTACCTTGCCGGAGTGGAAACCGCGATGGATACCGCCGAAAATCCAACCGATCTTGCCGAGATCAGAGAGGAGCTGGCGCGCAGTGGTTATGCCTCCCGCGCCAAGGCGCAGATGGGCTCCCGTAAGGTGACGGTGCCTGCCTTTGCCGAATACCGCACAAGCGGCGGCTATCGGGTGCTGTGCGGCAAGAACAACCTGCAAAACGAATATATCACGCACAAGCTGGCAGGGCGCGGAGATTATTGGTTTCACGCCAAGAATATGCCCGGTTCCCACGTGGTGCTTTTGTTGGAAGGAAAGGGAGAGCCGGAAGCCTCCGATTTTACCGAGGCGGCGGAGATCGCCGCGCTCTTTTCCGCGGCGGCAGGGGCGCCTATGACGGAGGTGGATTACACGTTGGTGCGCAATCTCAAAAAGACTCCCGGCGGCAAACCGGGCTTTGTCATTTATCATCAGAATTGGAGCGCAACGGTATCCCCGGATCGGGAAAAAATCGCGAAACTGCGGGTGAAGTAAAAATACAAAAAAGAGGTCTGCCAGGCAGACCTCTTTTTTATTTGTTCCGTTTGGTATGGGCAAGCGGGTTTTTGTCCATTGCTTCCGCCATACCGCTGTCGCTGACGTGGGTATAAATCTGTGTGGTGTTCAACTGCTCGTGCCCGAGAATTTCTTTCAGAACCCGCACATCCACGCCGCCCTGCTGATACATCAGCGTGGCGGCGGTGTGCCGCAGCTTATGTACCGAAAGATGCCGCCCGCCAAGCCCTGCGTCATCCAGATATTTGTAAACCATCCATTGCACGGTTTTCACGCTGATGCGTTTCATCCGTCCGCTGAGAAAAAGTGCCTTTTGCGGCTTGTCAAATGCCGCCTCCGCCTTCATCCGGATCGGGAGATAGTCCGCCAGTGCCGCACGGCAGGCATCGTTAAGATAGATGACCCGCTCTTTGGCACCCTTACCGGTTACGCGAAGGGAGGTCATATCCCGCTGAATGTCATTCAGATTGATTCCCACCAGTTCGGAAACCCGCATTCCGCAGTTGAGAAACAGTGTAATAATGGCGTAATCCCGCTCCGTGTTTTTGGATTCCGTGTCGTTTTTCACTGCGTCAAGCAGTGTAACGGATTCTTCCAGAGAAAGAAATTTCGGCAGTGTCTTGCGCGGCTTCGGGGCTTCGATATCCGCCGCGGGATTGACCTTCAGAAGGTGGGTTTTATTGACCAGATAACGATAGAGCATCCGCACCGAAACCAGCTTTCTTGCTTTTGCCGCCCACAGATTTTTGCGCACGGTGCCGGAATACTGCAAAAACGTGTAAATTTCGGTGGTACGGATGGAGCCTACAAAGTCAAGACTAAGTCCGCTGATGTCAATTTCGGAAAACTCCTCCGAATCCGGGTCAATCCCGTTGCGGGATGCCACAATGTACCGGAAAAAGGTGCGCAGATCCAAAAGATATTCCGAAACGGTTTTCGGCGAGCAGTTCTGAATGCCGGATTTGTAGGCGGCAAATTCGCGCACGCATTCCGGCATTTCGGAAAGCGGAACCGCATATATGTCTGCCATATGACGTCTCCTTTCCTTATTATTCGTGATTTGTGAAAAAATAATAAATTTTTCGTTTTAGCTCTCCGCAAAAGGGAAAGAGCAGTTATAATAAAAGCGATACCACTGGGAGGTGAAACGGATGAAGGCTTTTTTCTCAAAATACGGATATAATATCTTCAAACTGTTTCTCAATCAATTTGCCATTGCTCTGTTCGGCATTGCACTGGCACTTGCCTGCGGCAAGTCGGGCAATCGCACCCTGCAATGGGTCACAAGCCTTTTTGCCGTGCTGTTTTATCTGTTTTTGGAGTATGCGGCAATGTGGGAGATCGGTGCCAAGGACGGCATTTCCGCCAAGGCGAGAAAAGAGAGCCGCAGGCTCTGGCGCGGCGCGGTGATTTCGCTTTGCGCCAACGTACTGAATATTTTGCTGGCGATTCTGATTCTCCCCGGCGCATTTGCTCCCGGCACGGGTGCAGAGGGCTTTTCCTCGGTTTGCTCGATTATCGCACTGCTGCTTGAAGGAATGTATACCGGCATTCTGGCACAGCCCTTCCGCGGAATCTCGCTGAATGAATACGCTTGGGTTTATTTTGCCATCATCGCTCCCGCGGTGCTGGTGAGTGCAGGGGCATATATTCTCGGTAGCTTTGACCTGCACTTTACCAATATTTTAATCCCAAAAAACAAGGATGTCAAGAACAACGGTCGTTCAAAATAAAATTTTTTCGGCGGCAGAGAAAACCGGGTGGAATTTTGAGGGAATTCCGCCCGGTTTCTTTACAATTAAAATTTTTTGTGATATACTGAATTGATACGAAAAAAGAGGGGAGAGGTTCTATGGAAAACCGCGGCGGAACGTTTCATCTGAAAAGCCCGTTTCAGCCCACCGGCGACCAGCCGGAGGCAATTGACGCACTCTGCGCGGGGTTGGAATCCGGAATGCGTTATCAGACCCTGCTGGGGGTTACCGGTTCCGGCAAGACCTTTACGATGGCAAACGTGATTGCGCGGATGAACCGCCCGACCCTGATATTGGAGCCAAACAAAACCCTTGCGGCACAGCTTTGCTCCGAAATGCGGGAGTTTTTTCCCGATGCGGCGGTAGAGTTTTTCGTTTCCTATTATGATTATTACCAGCCGGAGGCGTATATCCCCGGTAAGGATATGTATATCGAAAAGGACGCGGCAATCAATGACGAGATTGACCGTCTGCGCCACAGTGCCACCTCGTCGCTCCTGGAACGGCGGGATGTGATCATCGTTGCCAGTGTTTCCTGCATTTACTCGCTCGGTGACCCTGCCGAATACGAAAGCCTGGTGCTTTCGCTCCGCCCCGGGATGGCAATCTCACGGGACGAGTTGCTTGCCCGGCTTGTCTCGATTCAGTATGAGCGCAGTGACCTGAATTTTGTGCGCGACAAATTCCGTGTGCGCGGGGACACCGTGGATATTTACCCCGCAGGCTTTGGGGATACCGCCATCCGGGTGGAATTTTTCGGTGAGGAGATTGACCGGGTTACGGAGTTTCGCGTGGTGACCGGGGAAACCGTACGGGAATTGCGTTACTTCTGCGTGTTTCCGGCAACGCACTATGCCGTGTCGGATGCGAAAAGAGAAGCCGCACTTGCCGAAATCGGTGCGGAAATGCTGGAACGCGTGGAATACTTCAAAAGCGAGAATAAGCTGCTGGAGGCACAGCGCATTGAGGAGCGTACCAAATATGATCTCGAAATGTTGCGCGAGGTCGGCTATTGCTCCGGCGTGGAAAACTACTCCCGTGTGCTTTCCGGCAGACCCGCCGGCTCCACGCCTTATACGCTGTTGGACTATTTCCCGAAAGATTATATTATGTTTGTGGACGAATCCCACGTGATGCTGCCGCAGGTGCGCGGAATGAGCGGGGGAGACACCGCCCGCAAAAAGAATCTGGTGGATTACGGGTTTCGCCTCCCCTCCGCTTATGACAACCGCCCGCTGTACTTTGATGAATTTGAGAAAAGGATTCATCAGGCGGTGCTGGTGAGTGCCACTCCCGCCGAGTTTGAAAGAGAGCATTCCGAGCAGGTGGTGGAGCAGATTATCCGCCCAACGGGACTGCTTGACCCGAAAATTTCGGTGCGGCCGATTGAGGGGCAGATTGACGATCTGTTGGGTGAAATCCGTACCCGCGCCGCAAAAGGGGAACGGGTGCTGGTTACCACGCTGACCAAGCGGATGGCGGAGGATCTGACCTCTTATCTGGAAGAAAACGGTGTGCGCGTGCGGTATATTCACTTCAATGTAGAAACTATTGAGCGGATGGAAATCATCCGTGACCTGCGTCTTGGCGCATTTGACGTGCTGGTTGGGATTAACCTGCTTCGCGAGGGGCTGGATTTACCGGAGGTTTCGCTGGTGGCGATTCTCGATGCGGATAAAGAAGGGTTCCTGCGTACCGAAACCTCGCTGATACAGACCATCGGGCGTGCCGCCCGGAACGCAAACGGCGAGGTGATTATGTATGCCGATGCCGTGACGGGATCTATGCGCCGCGCCATTGACGAAACCGAACGCCGCCGCGCGATACAGGATGCCTACAACAAAGCACACGGCATCGTGCCGAAAACCGTGGTCAAGGG
>CAKSPL010000106.1 GCA_934481325.1 uncultured Eubacteriales bacterium
GTATGGGCACTAAACCGAAAATCAATCCCCGTTTTTTCCAGTGCGCCGTTGAGCAGACTCTGCACGGTATCACTGGTTGTGGAGGATTCGTCCGCCGGGGAAAACGAAAACTGCCAGATGACTATCATCCACGCAATGCAAAGCACGGGCAGGATATATCGCATCCATTTTCTCATCATTCTCTCACTTTCCGAAAAGCACTTGATTTTTTGCTTTTTTTATGTTATAATATGTCCGTTAGCCCGGTCGGCTACGGAAAACGCCGGAAGCTGTCTGCGTAGCTCAGTTGGATAGAGCGACCGCCTCCTAAGCGGTAGGTCGGGTGTTCAAGTCACCTCGCGGACGCCATTGTACGGAGGGCGGATTTTATCCGCCCTCTTCTCACACCGATAACGGAGGAGTTATGCTGACGCAAGCGAGGCGATTGTGGCAGGCATTGGCTGGAGTACGGTATTCTACGTGATTTATACCCTTGTCACTTATGCCAAAAACAAAGAAACCCTCGCCACCATTCAGACACTTCTGAACTCGTAATTTATACTGCACCCGCCCTTTCGGCGGGTGCTTTTACGCTTTGCGGGAAAAGCCGCAAGCCACCGGACGAAGCCTTGGGGCTTCCTTTTATTTTATGCCGGATCGGGGCGGCGGTATGCTGTATATCGTTCAGTTGCGGCAGGCGGCTACAATCCGTTCCATTTTTCCGTTTTTTTCTTCCATATCCGCCACCAGAGTGAATTGGGTGCGGCAACGGTCAAGATTCTGTGCCGGGCGGTGAATGCAGAAATAGGTGTCGCCAAGCAGGTAGTCCGTGAGAAACCGCATTCCGCATTCATAGGTCATCAGGCGGGCGGAAAACGGCAGCAATTCAAACTCATTTTCCGAAAGGCTCCCGCCGCAACCGGCAAGATAACCCCTGGTATATGCTTCAAAAAACGACAGCTCGCAAAACACCCTGTCAAGGTTCCGTTCATCCTCTGCGGCAGGGTTGGAGCCAAAGCGGATGGCATCGCCGAAATCATACAGTGCGGAACCCGGCATCACGGTATCCAGATCAATCACGGCAACCGGCTCCTCGGTCACTTCATCCAGGAGAATGTTGTTCAGCTTGGTATCGTTATGCGTAACGCGCAACGGCAATTCCCCGGTGGCAAGCAGACCCGTCAGCACGCCCGCATCGTTTTTCCGCGCCCGCACAAAGGCAATCTCCTCGGCAACGCCTGCGGCTCTGCCGAGCGGATCCCGTTGCACTGCCGCCTCAAAATCGGCAAGGCGGGAAACGGTATCGTGAAAATGCGGAATGGTTTCGTGCAGTTTTTGCGCCGGGTATGCCGCCAGCGTGGCGGCAAATCTGCCGAAGCCAAGCCCCGCGGCGTACAGCTGCTCCGGCTTTTTCACCACCTGCAACGACACGGTATGCTCCAGAAAAGAATACACCCGATACGCGCTCCCGTCCGCTGTGCGGAAATAGGATTTTCCGTCCTTTGCGGGATGCACCCGCAACACCTCCCGCTCCGGATCCCGCCCCTTGGCAAGGCATTGGCGGCGGCAAAAATCCGTGACCCCGACAATGTTTTCCATCAGAGCATCCACATCCCGGAAAACCGAGGTATTGATTCTTTGCAGAATGTAACGCGCCCCGCCCCGCACGGTGACCGCGAAGGTTGTATTGATGTGTCCGCACCCGTATGGCTCGCAGGTAATCACCTCACCGAGCTCAAATCCGGAAAGTGCCTCTTTCGTTGTCATAAATCCCCTTTTTCTCACACCGTTATGGGGGATTTTGCAAATTCCACCCGCAGTGCGTATATTTCGTTTTCCTGTGCGGAGAAGAAAATCTCCGCTTCCCCACGCATGGTTTTTCCGCGCACAAGCTCCTTCATCGTTTCCATTTCGTTTACCACGGAAAGGGTAATTTCCGCTCCGCGCGGCAAGCCCTTGATCCGAAGGGCGCGCACGGCAGGCGTGCCGCCGAAGAAAGCAAACATCCCGGTAGCCCCCGTTTCGTCCGCCGCGGCAAGCGCAAAGGCGTGCGGGTCGGATACGGCGGTAAAGACCTCATCGCCCCTTGCCGCAAGCTCCCCGAACAGAGAAAACGCATAAAACGGCTTGCGCGCCCGCAATTTTGCAGGTCCGTGCTTTCCGATGCTCATCTCCGCCACCTCAAACAGCCCGCACCACTCTTTGACCACATCCGCCTCAAAATAGTGCGCCATTGCCACGGGAGAGTGTTGCAGAGTGATGAGATCCGCCGCGCAGAATGCCGCGCCCTTCATAGAGGGAATGATCCGATAGCTGGGTGCCTGATGCGCCCAATCCTCCATATAATTCCACTCGTCAAGGATGCTTTCTGCCGCCCAATAGCCGTATTCCTCTTTCAATGCCTGTGCTTTGGCGATGTTCTCCTTCAACCGGTCGGGGGAGGCGTGATAGCTGTGCCAGGAATAAAAATCCAGTGGCGCGCCCTCCTTCTGAATATACCGGAAAAAGCCCTCGATAAATGCGTTCCGGGCTTTGGTAAAGCCACCGCCGCCGATATGCAGCTCCGGAAAGCAGGCTTTCAGGTGCTTTGCCGTTACGCTGTACAGCCGGTAATACTCCTCCGGGGTGCCGACCCACATATTGTCGCCCCCGTCTGCCTCATTCCAGATTTCCCAATACCGGATACCGTAGCGGAATCCGCCCGCGAAGCCCTCGTTATAATGGCGGATGACGTGTTCGCACACGCGCGCCCATTTTTCAAAATCCCGGGGCGGGAAAACATACCGCTTGACCGGGGCGTGCTCGATCGACACGCCGAGGCGGAAAAACGGCTCGGCTCCCACTTCGATGATTTTTTGTATGTAAAGGTCGGTCAGGGCAAAGTTGTAATTGGCGGGGTCGGTTTCGTCCGCGTCAAAATCCCGAAAAATACAGGGAATGTCCACAAATTCCCCACTGCCGTACGGATACTCCACATCGTGCAAGCGGCAGGTCGGAATCCGCGCCTCGCGGAAAAGCGGCTTTGCGTCATAGGTAAAAACCTTGGTTTCCGGCCCTCCGTTTACCCCCCATACGGGCTTGATTTTGCCCGTTTTTTTCGTCAGGTCAAGCAGAATTTCACTCATACCAATCCCCCCTTTTCGTTTATTGTAACACACGGGAAACGGTGTGTCAAGTATCTTGCAAAATTCACAAAAGCCCTTGCTTTTGGGGCACCGATATGTTAGAATGAAGAAAAAAGCGGAAGGGGCTCTCGGTATGGCAATTTTCTTTGACGAACAGCAAAAAATCTTTTATCTGGAAGGTAAAAACACCACCTATGCCTTCGGCATTCACCCCTCCGGGTGTTTGCAACACCTGTATTACGGCAAAAAGGTCGGTCGGGATGACCTGCACTATATTGCGGCTGCCGGCCCCAGTGCCTTTGCCCTGCGTCTGCCGGAGGATGAAAAAACCAGCTATCAGCACATCTGGGCAGAAGCCCCCGCATACGGGCGGGGCGACTTCCGTGAGCCGATGTACGCTTTGCGAACCGTGACGGGTGACCGACTCTCAGAGCTGACGTACGTCCGCCACGAAATCCTTGCCGAAAAGCCGATGCCGAAGGGGCTCCCCGCACTCCGGGAGGGTGAAACGCTGACGGTGGAGCTTGCCGACAAGGTTCACCATTTTACCGTGCGTCTTTATTATACGGTGTATGACGACTCGGACGCGTTGGCACGCCGCGTGGAATATCTCAACAACGGCGACGGCGCGATTTTCCTTGATCGGGCGTTCAGTTTTTCGGTGGATTTGCCCCGCAGTGACTTTGACGTCATCACCCCTTACGGTGTATGGGCGAGGGAATTTCAGCTGGACCGCACCCCTATCCGTCACGGCGTAACCGAAATCGGCTCCAAATACGGTGCCACCTCCGCCACCACCAATCCTTTTCTGGTGCTTGCCACCACCGGGGCGGATGAGCAAAAGGGCGAGGTTTACGGCTTCAATCTTGTATTTTCCGGTTCCTTTTCAATGAAAGCCGAGCTTTCCGTGATGGGGACGGTCCGGGTTCAGGGCGGCGCGCCGGACTTTGATTTTTCCTGGAAGCTGGAAAAGGGCGAATGCTTCACAACGCCCGAAGCGGTGATGGTTTACTCCGATAAGGGGTTTTCCGGAATGTCGCACGAATTTCACGACCTGTATCGGAAGCATCTGATTAACCCGCGCTATGTACACGCGAAACGGCCGGTACTGATTAACAGCTGGGAGGGTGCCTATTTCAACTTCGACAACGAACCCCTGATGAACATCATCGACGGTGTCAAGGGCACCGGCGTGGATATGTTCGTGCTGGACGACGGCTGGTTCGGCGTGCGGAACAACGATCGCTCCGGGCTTGGCGATTGGGTGGTAAACGAGAAAAAGCTGAACGGCGGACTGAAGCCCGTGATTGACCACGCACACGCGGCGGGGATGAAATTCGGGCTTTGGTTTGAGCCGGAAATGGTCAGCCCCGACTCCGAGCTTTACCGCGCCCACCCCGATTACGCCATTCACTGCCCCGGACACAAGCCGGTGCTTGGCAGGCATCAGCTGGTGCTTGACCTCACCCGCGCGGACGTGCGGGACTATATCGTGGAGACAGTTTCAAAAATTTTACGCGAAAACGAAATCGACTATGTCAAATGGGATTTCAACCGTGCGGTAGCGGAAAATTTCAGCGCATCGCTCCCCGCAGACCGTCAGTCGGAATTTCAATATCGCTTTGCGCTCGGATTTTTCGACTTGTGCGAACGGTTGGTCAACGGGTTCCCGAATATTCTTTTTGAGGGGTGCAGCAGTGGAGGCGCGCGCTTTGACGCTGGACTGATGTACTACTTCCCACAGATATGGACTTCGGACGATACCGACGCGTATATGCGCACCCTGATTCAATACGGTGCCTCGCTGATTTATCCGCTCTCGGTGCATTCCTGCCACGTTTCCGCCTGCCCCAACCATCAGACCAAGCACAACACGCCCTTTTACTCCCGTGCAAACATTGCACACCTCGGTGCCACCGGGTACGAATTGGATCCCGACGTCATCAGCGAGGAGGAGCGGGCGCAGATTGCAGCTCAGGTAGCGGCATACCGCGAAATCGAGGATTTGGTGTTGGAGGGCGATCTTTACCGCCTTTCCTCCACGGCAAGCTCCAATTTCTTTGTGGAAGAA
>CAKSPL010000107.1 GCA_934481325.1 uncultured Eubacteriales bacterium
ATATCCACCGTGGCGGAGCCTCGTTCAAACCGCTGTACCATAGAAAAATCCGTATCGTAATAAAGCACCGCGGAGAGCGAACGCCCGGAAGGGATCAGCACGGCAAATTCACCGGAATCCGCAACCGTAATCCCGAGAATCGGTGCTTCGGTTGTTCCGTGATACAGTTCGTCATAAGCATTGTAAATATAAAAATCATTGCCGCCGAAATCATATACAATCACATATCGGCGGGAAAGAGCCACACGGGGGGCTTCCAGCCCGATTTCGGCGCAAAGTGCGTGTTCTCCGTCCGGACGAAAAATCTCCACGCCCGCAGTGCTGACCCGCACGATTCCGCCCTGGTACAGTGCGTAAGCGGATTCTCCCGCGTGATAGGCATAGCTGATTTCGTCACAGTCCGCACCGACCGTGGAAACAATCCCGGAAAGATCCCGGACAAAATAATACAGGCTGTCATAGGTAAATGCCTTGGAAAAAAACAGCACGAAAAGCACCGCAAAGAGAACCAGGGTTACCAGCAATACGCGAAAGACATTGCGATACCGCCGTGCTGTGGCGGCAAAATAGGTTTCTTCTTTTTCGGTCGGTATCGGCAAGGGTGCCGTTTTTACTTCTACCACCGCTTTACTCTCTGTCTCTTCCATAGGTTCTCCTTTCTTTATAAGTCAGATATCGTTTTTTCCGGGTAAAACACCCGGTCAAGATACAGCCCGCAGGCAGGTGCCGTGGCACCGAGCAAATGCCGGTTCAGGGAGGCAATGCGCACCGGCAGTTCCTCAACCGGAATCGTACCTCTCGCCACATCGCGCAAGGTCCCTGCCATAATACGCACCATATGATATAAAAAGCCGTCGGCTCTCACGCGAAAGGAAATCAGATCGCCCTTTCTTTCCACAACGGCGAGAAACACCTCCCGTGTTGCGTCCCCGGGGTCGGTATCCGCGCCCTGATCCCGGAGGGCGGAAAAATCCCGCTTTCCGACAAAACATGCCGCCGCCGCGCGCATCCGTTCCAATGCGGTGTCATCGATTTTTCGGGGAATCTGCCACGCGCGGTCACGAAGAAACGGGTCGCGCACCGCGCCGTTATATATCAGATACTCATACTCTTTTGCCACAACACCGTAACGCGGATGAAAATCTTCGGATACAAAGTGAGCTTCGAGCACCGAAATGTCATCCGGGAGATGGGCATTAAGGGCAAGCGGCAGCTTTTCCGTCGGAATTGCGGTTTCCAATCCGGTTGTTCCCTTTTTGGCAACCGTAGCACAAAATCCGCGGGCGTGTACGCCGCTGTCGGTACGACTGCAACCGACGATATCACATTCCGTGCCGAACAGCTCCCTTGCGGCGTCGTTCAGCTTTGCCTGCACGGTGATGCCGTTCGGTTGAACCTGATAGCCGCAATATGCCGTGCCGAGATAAGCAATTTTCAAGAACAGCTTCATAATGCCTCACTTCATCGAATAGCCGTAACCGAGGCGATTGAGAAAAACGATTCCGGTGCCGAAAGCCAACATCAGGACGAGTGCCGCAAAATCCCGTGCGTGCAGATGTGCCACCGCCATTTTGGTTCGCCCCTGTCCGCCGCGATAGCAACGGCATTCCATCGCCATTGCCAGCTCGTCCCCCCTGCGAAAGGAAGAGACAAACAGCGGAATGAGAATCGGAATCAGTGCCTTGGCGCGCCTGATCAGCCCGCCGCTTGAAAAATCCACACCGCGTGCTTTTTGCGCACTCATAATTTTGGCGGTTTCCTCCGAAAGAGTGGGAACGAAACGAAGCGCGATTGTCATCATCATCGCAAATTCGTGTACCGGAATATGCAACACGCGCAAAGGAGACAGAAGGCTTTCAATCGCATCGGTCAGCGCGTTCGGCGTGGTGGTATAGGTCAGAAACAGGCTGGTTCCGAGAATCAGCACCACAATGCGCACCATCATAAATACCGCACTGTAAATACCGTTCGTGTAAATACTGAGCCGCCAGAACGACCAGAGCGGATCGCCCTCGCCTTTTGTCCAGAAAAGATTCAGTACTACCGTAAAAAGCATTACAAACAGAATCGGGCGGATAGCGCGGAACACAATCCGTATCGGTATCCGACTGATCAGCAACAAAAACAGTGCCGAAACCGCCAGTGCCGCAAAGCCGAGTACATTTTTGCAAAGAAAAACCGCCACAATGTAAAGAATGGAAAGGATTACCTTCATTCTGGCGTCCGCCCGATGCAAAAACGAGTTGGCAGGATAATACTGCCCCAGTGAAATCTGATTCATAGAGTTTCCTTTTCGAGAAAAAGCGGCAACAGCGCATCCAATGCCGCCGGAACGGTATAAATTCCGCCCGGGAGTGCCACTCCTCTTTCCTGTAATAATAACGCCAGCCGCGTGATTTGCGGCACATCCAGTCCGACGGAATCCAACTCCGCCGCGTGGGAAAACACCTCATCACGGGAGCCGGAAAGAAAGACCTTCGCCTTGGACATTACCACAATATCGTCGCAATAGATTGCCATATCCTCCATACTGTGACTGACGATAATCACGGTGGCACCGGTTTTCTGCCCGTAACGGCGTACCGCGTGAAGGATGGTATCCCGCCCGCGCGGGTCCAAGCCTGCCGCCGGCTCGTCCAACACCAGCACCTCGGGGCGCATTGCCATCACGCCCGCAATGGCGGCACGGCGTTTCTGCCCGCCGGAAAGATCAAACGGTGAAGCTTTGAGATAACTTTCGTCCAGTTCAACCAACTCCGCCGCTTCTTTTACCCGTTCGGCAATTTCTTTTTCCGAAAGCCCCATATTTTTGGGGCCGAATGCAATATCCTTCCATACGGTTTCCTCAAACAGCTGATACTCCGGATATTGCATCACAAGCCCGACACGAAACCGCACCCCGCGAATTTCCTTCGGTTTTGCCCAAATATCTTCCCCGTCCAACAATACTCTGCCGCTGCCCGGTTTTTCCAAGCCGTTGAAAAGCTGTACCATCGTAGATTTGCCGGAGCCGGTATGCCCGATAATCCCAGTTACCGCGCCGTCACGGATCGCAATGCTGACATCATCCAGGGCTTTTATCTCGAACGGAGTGCCTTTTCCATAGGTATATGAAACACGATCAAGCGTTACGGTTGCCATTTTGCCTCTCTTTCAGCGCAGACAGAATCAGTTCGGCACATTCCTCTGTGGTCACGGGTTCCCCGGTCAGTCGGACACCCTTTTCCCGCAGGGCGTGTATCAATGCCGTGCATTGCGGCACGTCCAGACCCACGCGTTGCAACAGGCTTGCCTTTGCAAAAACCTCGGCAGGAGTACCATCCAACAGGATTTCTCCGTCGTCCAGCACAATCACGCGCCGGGCGCGTGCCGCTTCATTCATATGGTGTGTAATCGTGAGGATGGTGATGCCCTGCTCACGATTCAGTTTTTCAAAGGTTTCCACTACCTCACGCCGCCCGCGCGGATCCAGCATTGCGGTGGATTCGTCAAAAATCATACATTCCGGGCGCATTGCAATCAATCCGGCAATCGCCACGCGTTGCTTTTGCCCGCCGGAAAGCCGATGCGGCTCGTGCTTTGCGTATGCCCGCATTCCCACAATATCCAGTGCTTCATCCACACGGCGGCGGATTTCTGCGGACGGCACCCCAAGGTTTTCGGGGCCGAACGCCACATCCTCCTCCACCACGGTAGCAACCAGCTGGTTATCCGGGTTCTGAAACACCATCCCGACCTTGCGGCGCAGTTCAAACACATCATCGTCCGTCAGATTCGGGTCGGTCAGATCCTTACCGGCAACCGTCAGCTTGCCGCTTTCCGGCTCCAATATCAGGTTCAGAAGCTTTGCCAGCGTGGATTTGCCGGAGCCGTTGTGCCCGAGAATTGCCACATACTCTCCGCGCCCGATTTCAAACGATATATCCGACAGTACCCTGCGGCTCTCGCCCCCCTCCTCCCTGTAGGAGTAGGAAAGATGCTCCGCTTTGATAAAAGGTTCTTCCATAGTCACCTCACAGCTCCCATCTGGCACTGGCACCCGCCGGGAGGTATGCACCGGTGCGCGAAACGCGAAGCCCAAGCTCTCCCGCTTCGATTTTTCCGCCAAAGCGGGCGCGGACCTTCAGATTCAGAATATAACTCATCGCAAGCGGAGAAAGCCCCGTAGTATAAGAATTGATCAGAAAAAACAGCGGTTCCCCGGAAAGGAGCTTGGCGGCAAGCTCCACCAGCCCGTCCGCACATTCCTCGATTTTCCATATTTCGCCGGAGGGTCCCCTGCCGTAGGAGGGCGGATCCATAATAATACCGTCGTAAAAATTGCCGCGCTTGATTTCCCGCTCCACGAATTTTTTGCAGTCATCCACAATATAGCGGATCGGTGCATCGGCAAGCCCGGAAAGCCGCGCGTTTTCTTTTGCCTGCGCCACCATACCCTTTGCCGCGTCTACGTGAACAACCGAGGCACCTGCTTTTGCGGCGGCAACCGTAGCCCCGCCGGTATAAGCAAACAGGTTCAGCACCTTCACGGGTCTGCCTGCCGTTTTGATTTTTTCCGCAAACCAATCCCAGTTTGCCGCCTGCTCCGGAAAAAGCCCAGTGTGTTTGAAGCCCATCGGGCGAATCAGAAATTTCAAATCGCGATAGCCGATCGTCCACTGCTCCGGCAGTCGGTTTTCCTTCCACGCACCGCCACCGCCCGAGGAGCGGCGATAGGTCGCATCCGCCTTTTTCCAGAGCGGGTGCTTTGCCTCGCCGTGCCAAATAATCTGCGGATCGGGGCGAATCAGAATATATTTTCCCCACCGCTCCAACCGCTCTCCGTCCGAGGCGTCCAGCAGTTCATAATCCTTCCAGTATTCGGATGTCCACATAATATTTTCCTTGTCAGTTATTATAGTATTGTGCCAGCAGTGACCCGCCGCAGTTACCGTGGCAGACCGCAATTGCCAGTGCG
>CAKSPL010000108.1 GCA_934481325.1 uncultured Eubacteriales bacterium
CGGAAAGATAGCACGCGTCGGTCACGCTCATCCCCTCCTCTATCTTGGCAATGGCAAAGGAAATTTTTTTGCGGATGAGATAATTGTAAATATGCCCGTTATAGTATTTTTTGAACAAGCGGGTAATGTATTCCTTAGAATAGGAAAACCGCGCGGCAATCTCCCCCACGCTGTCAATTTCGGTAAAATGCGCATCCACATACGCCCGGATACGCCACACGGACTCCGGCACGTTTTCGCTTTGCGGTGCCGGGCGGTCATATCGGCGGGTAATCAGAGAAAACAGGCGCAAAATCGAGGAAAACGCCAGTGCCGCGGCACATTCCCCGCCCGCGGTCAGCGTTTTTTCGGTTTCTTCCAGCAAAGCAAACATCTCCTCGGTGCTTCGTTCGTCCAACAGCCCGAAAAACTGCGGGGTTTGTGCTGTCAGGGAAAGCAAGGGTGCCTGTTCCCCCAAAAAAGAAAATGCGTCCGCATCAAAATACAGGATAAAACGATCATAACGGGAGGCGTTCAGCAATTTGCCCGTATGTACGGTATTCGGGCGCAAAAGGCAAATCAGCCCGTGCTGTAAGGTCACGGTTTTGTCATTGCAGAAAAAGCAAACCTCCCCCGCCCGGCAGATGTTCAGCTCATAATAAGTATGGTCGTGAAAGGTCTCCCGAAAATTTTCCTTGGTGGAATCCGTCACACGGTGGGAAAAAAGCAGTTTGTCGGTAATAAAATAGTCCTCCCATCCGCAGTCATTGTGATAGCATTCAACCCCTGCCCCCGAAAGCAGCCGATACCCGCCTGCGGCAAGATGACCCGAAAGATACCCTTGCATCCGCACACCCCCTTTTGTTTTATTCTATCACAAGGTGCGAAGAATGTCAAGAATGTTAAAAATCAGGTCTGAAATGTTGTATCTTTGCACAAGCAAAGGTGCTATACTGAAAGCAAAAAAACGGAGGGCTGAGGATGAATAATCAATTGAAAACTACCGTGAGAAAAGCGGATATCTGCGTAATCGGCGGCGGGCTTGCAGGAATGCTTGCGGCAATTTCCGCCGCACGGCACGGCGCAAAGGTGGTGCTGATGCACGACCGCCCGGTGCTTGGCGGCAACGCTTCCAGCGAAATCCGGATGTGGATTTGCGGTGCGGGCAGCCGCGTGAAATACTTACAGGAAACCGGAATTATGGAGGAAATTGCGCTGGAAAATATGAAGCGCAATCCCGACCGCAATTATGCGGTTTGGGACACCATTCTTTATGAAAAGGTGCGCTTTCAGGAAAATCTTGACCTACTGTTGAATTGCGCGTGCTGTAAAGCCGACACCGAAAACAGTAAAATCCGCTCGGTTACCGGGTTTCAGCTGACCACCTACACCTGGCAGACCGTGGAAGCGAAAATCTTTATCGACTGCTCCGGCGACAGTATCCTTGCGGAACTGATCGGCGCGGAATACCGCGTGGGGCGCGAGGCAAAATCGGAATTCGGCGAGGAGTTCGGGCTGGAAACCGCCGATCGCAAGACCATGGGGATGTCACTTCTCATCCAGGCGCGGGAGACCGATCACCCGGTGAGCTTTACCCCGCCGGAGTGGGCGTATCAATACCCCACCGATGAGGCGATGAACAACAAACCGCACACGGTTCTGCGTGACCTCAATACCAACTTTTACTGGATTGAGCTTGGCGGCGAGAGTGACACCATTCACGATACCGAGGCTCTTCGGGATGAACTGCTGAAAATCGCCCTTGGCGTGTGGGATCATATGAAAAATCAGGGCGACCACGGGGCGGAAAACTGGGAACTGGAATGGCTTGGGTTTCTCCCCGGCAAACGCGAAAGCCGCCGCTATGTAGGCGACTATATTCTCACCCAGCAGGACGTGGAAAACGCCGCACGCTTTGACGACGAAATCGCCTACGGCGGCTGGCAGATTGACAATCATCTGCCCGGCGGCTTCTATATGACCGGCAAGGGCGGCGGACACCTGCAAAAACGGCGGCTGACCAAGCCTTACGGCATCCCGCTCCGCTCTGTTTATTCCGTCAATGTGGAAAACCTGATGTTTGCCGGGCGCAATATCAGTGCTTCCCATATCGCGTTTGCCACCACCCGCGTGATGGGTACCTGCGGCATTCTCGGTCAGGCGGCGGGCACCGCCGCGGCACTGGCGGTGAAAAACGGCATCTCTCCGCGGGGTCTCCTGAACGGGTTTGTGCCGGAGCTGCAAAAGCAGTTAATGGACGACGATTGTTACCTCCCCCATTTCAAGCGCACCCCGGACCCTGTGGTCACCCGCGCCGAACTGACGGCGGACTACGGCGACCCGCATCTGCTGACCGACGGCACCGACCGCCGCGTGGAAGGCATTGACCACGGCTATTACGGGCGCATTGACAGTGCCATTACCTACCGCTTTGAGAAAACCGAACACCTGACCGGCGTGCGGCTGGTGCTGGACAGCGACCTTGACCGGGAGTATTGCGAGGGCAACCCCAACCTGATGAACATCACGATGCCGCTTTTCCGCGCGCGCTCCTATCACTACACCTCTTTCGGCTTCCCCACCTGTATGCTGAAGGACTTCCGACTGGAAACCGCAGGCGAGGACGGCGAGTGGCACCTGCTGACCGAGATAAAGGATAATTATCAGCGGTTTTTGCGCATCCCCTGCAATGTGAATTGCCGCGCCCTGCGTCTTGTTCCCATCCACACCTGGGGCAGTGCCGCGCTCATCCATCCTTACGCTGAGGACGTGCATATCTTCAACTTTGAGCCAATCACAGAGTAAGTGCATATATTCCCCCGCCTTTTTATTTTCCCACTAACTTTGTAGGGGCGGCGGTTGCCGTGACGCGGCAACTCATATCCGCCCGCTTCTAAGGAATTCCATCCCAATAACCGGCGGGAGCAAGCCCCTGCCCTACGGTAAAAAATCCACCGCCCATCAGGCATCCCCCCCAAGCGGGCGACCAATGGTCGCCCCTACGCAAAACTTTTCTCGCTATATGCACAAAGCAAGAATTTTATGTTGACAAAAAGTGAATTGTGTGATATATTATGTTTTAATGATATATCACGGAGGAAAAATTGTGAAAAAACGGATTTTCCTTTTCATCTTATCGTGCCTGTTGCTATCCGCTATGGTGCTTGCCTTTTCCGCGTGCGGAAAGGTGGAATGCACCGTCAGCTTTATGGTGGATGATACCGTTTACGCCACCATTACAACCGACGGCAAAGAGGCATTAAAAATGCCGGGCGATCCCGCCAAAGAGGGGCTGGTGTTTGACGGCTGGTATTGGGATAAAGATTCTTGGCAAAAACCCTTTACCGCCGGTTCTCTTTTGGACGTGCCGCTTTCGGAAACTCTTACGGTTTATGCAAGATTCAAAGAAAAGCCGCTTTCCGGAACGGAAATTTCCGCACCGGGATATACGACGGACGGTAAATCCTATTCCATTTCCGTACCAAGCACAACCGAACAATATTCTTTTATTGATGTTATCCATACCGCAAACGATGCTGATTTTACGGTTTGCACAGATATGGAATGTACCAATTCGATCCCCAGTAAAACCACGCAACTGGTGCGCGGTGATAACGTTTTCTACATTTTGGTGACTAACGGGAAACTGGTGGATGTTTACACCTTTACCGTGCGCCGCCGTCCGGTATATACTGTATCTTTTCAAACTAATAGCTCTGCCATTCCGTTGATGGAGGTAGATGAAGGAAGTCTGATTACCGAACCTCCCGCACCTACCCGTGAAGGTTATACCTTTACCGGCTGGAATTTTGATTTTTCTGCGCCTATCACAGGCAACACTGCTATCACGGCAAACTGGCGGGCAAATACCTATACCGTTACGCTTGATGCGGCAGGAGGCAGTGTTTCCGAAACTACACAAACAGTTACTTACGATGCCGTCGCCGATCTCCCTGTACCTACAAAAGAATCTTATCAATTTCTCGGCTGGTATCACGGAGATACAAAGTTTGAAGGTTCTTGGCACATTGCTTCGGATGTCACGCTGACAGCAAGATGGCTTTCTTGTTTCAAAATCACATCTGACGGAACTATCACCGGGCTAACGGAATACGGCAAAACGTTTACCCATCTCGTTATTACTCACGAGGTAGACGGTATCGCCGTCACGAGCATCGGGGGGTCTGCGTTCCAAAATTGCGCGAACCTGACGAGCATCATCATCCCGGACAGCGTCACGAGCATCGGGGAGTATGCGTTCAGATATTGCACGAACCTGACAAGCGTTACCTTCGGCAACAACATCACGAGCATCGGAAGTTCTGCGTTCTTCAGATGCACAAGCCTGACGAGCATCACGATTCCAAACAGCGTCACGAGCATCGGGGATAAGGCGTTCTCCTATTGCACGAACCTGACGAGCATCACCATCGGCAACAACGTCACAAACATCGGGGATAATGCGTTCTACGATTGCACGAACCTGACGAGCATCACCATCGGCAACAACGTCACAAATATCGGGGATAATGCGTTCTCCGATTGCACGAGCCTGACAAGCATTACCATCCCGAACAGCGTCACGAGCATCGGGAAGTACGCGTTCTTCAATTGCACGAACTTGACGAGCGTCACCATTGGCAACAGCGTCACGAGCATCTGGGATTCTGCATTCCGGGATTGCACGAGCCTGACGAGCGTTACCATCGGCAACAGCGTCACGAGCATCGGGGATAATGCGTTCGACGGTTGTAAGAGTCTGACGAGCATCACCATCCCGGATAGCGTCACGAGCATCGGGTATAAAGCGTTCTCCTATTGTACGAACTTGACAAGCATCACCTTCCAAGGCACAAAGGCACGGTGGAATCAAATTAGCAAGGGCTATTACTGGAATGACAGCACCGGCAATTACACTGTTCACTGCACTGACGGAGATGTTGCGAAACAATAAAAATTCATTTC
>CAKSPL010000109.1 GCA_934481325.1 uncultured Eubacteriales bacterium
GGATCCACCACCGCCAGCTTGCAGCCGTTCACATAGCCGGGGTCAAAACCGAGCACGGTTTTGCCCTTGATCGGTGCCTGCATCAGGAGATGCTGGAGGTTATCGGAAAACAGCACAATCGCGCCCTCGCACGCGCCGTCGAACAGGTCATTGCGGATTTCACGCTCTACGGAGGGGGCAATCAGACGCTCATAGCTGTCGGTCACGGCGGCGGCAACGTATTTCTTTGCCGGGCTCTCCCCCGGTTTTACCACCAGATTGAACAGGTAATTCAGCACAATATCCGTAGGAACGGTCAGCGAAACCTTCAGAAACCCTTCCTTTTCCCCCCGGTTGATGGCAAGCACGCGATGCCCCGGAATCTTATTGATCCGCTCGCTGTAATCATAATACTGCGCGTAAACCGAGTCCTCGTCCTTTGCCTGCTTCGATTCGATATTGCCGTTGCGGAAGGTCAGCGAGCGCACCGCCTTGCGGTATTCTGCATTGTCGGAAACATCCTCGGCGATGATGTCCATTGCGCCGGCAAACGCTTCCTCTGCCGTGGCAACACCTTTCTCCCCATCTATATAGCCCGCCGCCAGCTCTTCCAGCGTGGGGGTATAGGATTTTTCCTGCGCCAAAAGCAGTTCGGCAAGCGGGGCAAGCCCCTTTTCCCTCGCCACCGATGCACGCGTTTTGCGGTGCGGACGGAAGGGGCGGTAAATATCGTCCACTTCGGTAATGGTGGCGGCTTTGTCGATGGCGGCGGCAATCTCGTCGGTCAGCTTTTCCTGTGCCGCAATCAGCCCCTTGACCTCCTCCTTGCGCGCCTCGATATTGCGCAGGTATTTCAGCCGTTCCTCCAGCTTGCGAAGCACCGTGTCGTCAAGCGACCCGGTGACCTCCTTGCGGTAACGGGCGATGAACGGGATGGTATTTCCCTCATCAATCAGGGCTACGGTTTTTTCCACCTGTTCCCGGGTGATTCCAAGCTCCGCGGCAAGTTTTTGCATCATTTCCATTGGGTGATTTCCTTTCAATAATTATATCTCTGTCTGTTTTCGGTCTTTTTCCGTGTTTCTGTCCGCGGCGTCAAGAAGTGCCGCAAGCTCGGCTTCGTTTACCTCGCGCCATTCCCCCGGTGCCAATTCCGCCGGGAGGGTGAGAGGTCCGAACGAAATGCGCCGGAGCTCCGTAATCTGATTGTGAAGTGCCAGCATCATCCGCTTAATCTGATGATACTTCCCTTCCGTGAGGGTGATGGTGCCGGAATATGCGTCCTCCTGCCTGATTCCGGCAGGCTTGGTTTCATACCCGTCCTCCAACACAAGCCCTGCTTCAAACCGGGCACATTCCTCAGCGGTCAGCGGGAATTTGACCCGGTAACGGTATGTTTTTTGAATATGCCGTCGCGGGGAAAGCAGGCGATGGGCAAGCTCTCCGTCATCGGTCAGCAGCATCAGCCCCGTGGTGTGTTTATCCAGCCGACCACAGGGAAAAAGCCCCAGTGCGGTATATTCCGGGGGCAGGAGCGAGAGTACCGTTTCGTCCCTTCCGTCCTCCGTGGCACTGACAACGCCGTCCGGCTTGTGAAGGAGAATATAATGATATTTCCGATACCCGATCCGCACACCGTCAAGACAGATTTTATCCTTTTCGGGGTCGCAGGGCCAATCGGGCTTTCCGGCAACGACACCGTTCACCGTCACGCGCCCGGCGCGCACCGCTCTTGCGCACTCCTTGCGCGAGAGTGTTGCCGTTACGCTGAAAAATTTATCCAGCCGCATTTTTCCTCTCCCTTCGCCAAACTCAACACAGTATACCACATATTTGCTTTTTTGTAAAGAGAAAAACACCGAAAAAACACGCAAAGAAATCCACCGCATCCGTTGACAAGCCCCGCGCGGATATGGTACAATAGCCATGAGTACATTTCCGGATTTCCGGAGGAAAGGAAACAATATGTTTTTTCGGTTTGACTGCCACGAAGATCAACACAAGCTGCACATAGGCTGTGAGGCACCCCGTGCGTATTTCGTTCCGTTTGCCGACGACCGCACCGCCGCAGGCGACTGCCGCGCCGCAAGCCCCTATTTCACCTCGCTTTGTGGAGACTGGGATTTCCGCTTTTACAAATCCCTTTCGGAGCTGGAGGATTTCCGTCAGCCGGAATTTGACCGTGCGACAACGGACAAAATGCCGGTACCCCGCAGTTGGCAAACCGTTCTGAACAAAGGCTATGACACCCCGAATTATACCAACGTCAACTATCCTTTCCCCTTTGACCCGCCCTTTGTACCGGACAACAACCCCTGCGGGCTGTATCTGCGCGATTTTTATATAGACGCAAAAACCCTTGCCGCAAAGCGCATTTATCTCAATTTTGAGGGCGTGGACTCCTGCTTTTACCTGTTTGTCAACAACAAGTTTGCGGCATACAGTCAGGTTTCCCATATGACCAGTGAAATCGACGTTACCGATTACCTCACCGAAGGCAAAAACACGCTTGCCGCAGTGGTGCTGAAATGGTGTGACGGCTCGTATCTGGAGGATCAGGACAAATTCCGTTTCTCCGGTATTTTCCGTGAGGTCTATCTCCTGGCGCGCGACCCCGTGCATATCCGTGATTTTGATGTGCGCACCTATCTTTCCGAGGATTTCAGCGAAGCAAATGCCGATGTCACGCTTTCCCTGACGGGCGAGGCGGAAATTGCCTATCGGTTGGAATCCCCCACCGGTGCCACCCTGTGCGAGGGCAGTCTGACAGGTGCCGACGGTAAATTCACCGTTTCGGTGAAAAATCCCGCGCTTTGGAGCGACGAGCTCCCCACCCTTTACCGCCTGTATCTGACCTGCGGCAACGAGCATATCTGCCAGTGCATCGGTTTCCGCGATTTTCGCATTGTCAACCGCACGGTGCTGGTCAACGGCAGAAAAGTAAAAGCTCGCGGGGTCAACCGGCACGACAGTCACCCCTATCTCGGCTCCGCTACGCCGATGGATCATATGATTGCCGACCTGCTGCTGCTCAAACGCCACAACGTCAATATGATCCGCACCAGCCACTACCCCAATGACCCGCGCTTTCTCTCGCTTTGCGACAGATACGGGTTCTATGTGGTGGATGAAACCGACCTCGAAACCCACGGCGCGCAGCGCATCGGCAACTGGGACTATTTCACCGACTCCGCAGACTGGACCGACGCTTACCTTGACCGCGTGACGCGGATGTACGAGCGGGACAAAAACCACGCGTGCGTGATTCTCTGGTCGCTCGGCAATGAGTCCGGCGTGGGGCAGAATCAGGTGAAAATGGCGGAATATCTGCGCGCACGCGACCCGCGCAACCTCATCCACTGTGAGGACATCACCCGCCGCATTGCCGACGGCTCCAAAACCAACAACATCCCGCCCGCGGAAAAAGAGGCGGTCAACTCCCCTGTGACCTCGGTGGACAGCCGGATGTACCCCTCCGTGGACGAAATTCTGAAAAAATACCGGGATAACCGCTACGTCAAATCGCCACTGTTTCTTTGCGAATACAGCCACGCGATGGGCAACGGCCCCGGGTGCCTCAAAGCCTATTGGGATTTGATTTACAAATACGACTGGTTTTTCGGCGGTTGCGTGTGGGAAATGCTGGACCACTCGGTTGCCACCGGAGATAACATCTATGCCGACCCGCATTTTGTATACGGCGGAGACTTTGGCGACACCCCGAATGACGGCAACTTCTGCGTGGACGGGCTGGTTTCCCCCACGCGCGTGCCGCACACCGGGATGAAGGAATACAAGCAGGTCATCAAGCCCTTTACGGCAGAATACGAAAACGGCAAGCTGAAAATCCGCAACCTGCGGCAGTTCCGCGATCTTTCCGACCTTGATCTTTACTGGCGGTTGGAGCGCAACGGCAAATTGCTTGCCGAGGGGAGAAAAACCGAGCTTGCCATTGCCCCCGGATACAGCCGCACGTTTGCCCTGCCCTATTTCAACGAAAAACTGACCGACGGCTGGTGTACCCTGACGGTTTCCCTGCGGCAGAACACCTCCACCCCGTGGAGCGAGGCGGGGTACGAGGTAGGCTTTGAGCAGTTTGAGCTTTCCGAAAAGAAAACCGCCCCGGCGATTGCCGACCGCATCTCCCCTGCCGCGCGCGTTCGTCTTGCCGAAAGCGACAACCGCTTTGTGGTTACCACCAACGAAACGGTTTATACGGTGGATCGCACCTGCGGGCTGATTTCCTCGATTGTGGATCGCGGCACCGAGCTACTGACCTCCCCCATTGACCTGAATCTCTGGCGCGCCCCCACGGATAACGACCGCCGGATCAAACTGAAATGGATGGAGCAAAAACTGCACGAGGCAAGCACCAAATGCTATGCCTGCCGGGTGAGCGAGAAAACCGACAAATATGTCAAGGTCACAGCGGCACTCTCCCACGGCGGAAAAATTTTTGAGCCGGTGCTTCACGCCGCGGCAACCTACACCTTCTTTGCCGAGGGCGGCGTCACGTTGGATTTTGACGTGACCGTGCGGGATCTGCGCACCTTTGATCACCTGCCCCGCTTCGGCGTGCAATTCACCTGCCCCGCAGGATTTGAGCGCGTGCGCTATTTTGGGCGTGGCCCCGGGGCTTCCTATGCCGACCTTCGCCATTCCTCCTTGCTTGGCGAATTTGAAACCACCGCCACCGAAAACTTTGAGCATTACGTGCGCCCGCAGGAAAATATGGCACACGCCGACACCAAGTGGATGTTTGTTGCCACTCCGGAAGGACACGGGCTGCTTGCCGCCGAAACCGACGCGGATTTCAGCTTTAACTGCTCTCATTTCACCCCCAAAATGCTGGAAACCACCCGTCACGATTATGAGTTGAAGCCCCTTGCCGATACGGTGGTCAATCTGGACTACCGCCAGGACGGAATCGGTTCCAACTCCTGCGGGCCGGAGCTGTTGCC
>CAKSPL010000110.1 GCA_934481325.1 uncultured Eubacteriales bacterium
GGGTATTTCCTCCCCGCTTCTGAAATCCGGTTTCGGCGCGAGAATAAAATGTGTAAAACCGGGATGAGCGGGGTCTGCCTTGATGCCCGCCATACTCTCATACATCCATTCCGCCACCGCGCCGTAGGCATAATGATTGAACGAATTCATCGTGACCTTGCCGAAGCCGGTTTCCTTGGTATAGGAATTCCAGCGTTCCCACACCGTGGTTGCCCCCTGCCGCACGCTGTAAAGCCACGAGGGATCCCGCGTTTGAAGCAGGAGAGAATACGCCAGGCTGTCCAGCCCCACCTGTGAGAGCGTCTGATTCAGGATTCCCGTGCCGATAAAACCGGTGGAAAGCGTGTTTTGATTGAAAAGGATTTTTTCTTTGAGAAGATCAGCCGCCGCTTCCGCTTCTCTCCCGCGCACCAGCCCAAAACGGATTGCCAGCAGACAGGCGGTCTGCGAGCGAACGGTCAACTCCCCGTTTTTCAGGTATTCCGCAGCAAAACGGGTACGAAGCTCCTCGAAAAGGGTGTGATAATGCGCCGCGCGGTCGGCTTTGCCGAGAATCAGGGCGTATTTTTCCATCAACGCCGCATCATAGGCATAAAAGCAGAGGGAAATATACGGTTTCGGCGTATCCTCATAGCAAAGCCAATCCCCGAATCGCTCACGCGGACCCGCCGGGGAAAGTGTGGCGAGAAACGTCATATAAGACTCCATCGAGTCAAAATGCTCCCGGATGGTTTCGGTATCCCCGTATTTCAGCCAAAGCATATACGGCACGATGACCGGCGCGTCTCCCCAGGCGGCGTTGCCGTCCTGATGCTTTTGACTCAACGCCGCAATAGCGGGAATCACGTCGGAATAGCCGGGGGAGAGGCGTTGGGAAGCCCGCGCGTCTCCAAGCCACTTCCGTAAGAACCCATCCGCATCCGCGTTATAAGTGGCGGCACCGCAAAAAATCTGGGTATCGCCCGTCCAGCCGAGGCGTTCATCACGCTGTGGGCAGTCGGTCGGCACAGACAGATAATTGCATCTCTGCCCCCACAGAATATTTTGAAACAGCCGGTTGACCTCCTCGTTGTCGGTTTCCACAAGCCCGGTTTCGGGCATATCCGTGGAGAGAAAATCTCCGGTAGCGGAAAGCAAAGTAATTTCACCGTCGGTGCGTATTCCAAGATAACGGAACCCGAAAAACGAATATCCGGCGGTAACGGTTTCTTCCTCTTCTCCGGACGAAATATAGACGATGCGGGAGCGCGCACTGCGGTAATTTTCCAGGTACAGGCTCCCCTTTGCGCCGTCGTTTCCTCTTGCGCGGGAGCCGGAATCGTTGCACATTTCGGCACAGAAAATTTCCACCCTCGTGCCGCGTGGGGCAAGAATATTCAGTCGCGGTCTTCCCACGATTTCCTGCCCCAAATCCAGAATCAGAGTCTCGCCCCGGTGTAACTCCGTGCGCTCGCACCCCTTCCCTTGTTTTTCAAACAGGGGCACAATCTCCCCGAACTCGGTGCCGTTGTCCCTCGTTTCCCGATACGAAACGGCGAAAATCGGAACCTGCGAGAGCGCGGGGCGATAGCGGACCGGCTCCCCGACCGGGGCAACCACTGCGGGGAGCGGTTCCGCCATCCGTGCCGCGCCGCGCCAGCAGTACGCCTCCGGCTCCGCGGCAATATCCGGCAGGGTTGCGTCAATGTATTCCCCGTCATAAATATCGGAAAACCGCACCCGCCCGCCGACGGTGCGCAACCAGTCCTCATCGGTGGAAATCAGGGCAAGCGTGTTGCCCCCGGCATCGAAAAATTCCAGTTCCCCCGCAAAAGCCACCTGCCGCCAGCCGTACTCGCCGACCGAAATTCTGCCGCTCCACCACCCCGGGGTCACGGGAACGATCAGAACGTTTTCCGCGCGGCAAAGTGCGGTAACGTCATATTCAAATTCAAACACGCGGTTGTGATAATCCGTCCAGCCCGGCTTCATTTCTTCGTTTCCCACCTTTTGCCCGTTCAGGAACAAATGGAAAACACCCAGTGCGGTGGCACGGAGTAATACGCGCACCGTACCCTCCGGCAGGGAAAAATCCCGCCGAAAGGTTACGGTGCCTTCTCCCGGCTGAATGGTATTCCGAAAGGAATTGTATTCCAGCCCGCTCCTCCACGGATGCGGATAGATCCGGCGCACCTCGGCAGGGTTGCAGATAAAAACGGCGTTTTTCATCGTTGTGATCCTCCCAAAACAAATTCCGCTTTCATTTTAACATACGGAGCCGCCTGTTCCTACGTCATTTTTTGGGGTCATTTACGCCCGATTTTCACAAAACCGTTGTCAAACCGCACCGAAAGTGTTATACTGAAAGAAAAAGTGCGCGCCGCTGATATCGGGTGCGCCGTGCCGGAAAGGAGACGGAATGAAACGGGTTCTGACAGCAAAAGAGATGCTTGCGGCGGACAGGGAAACCATCGAGGCAGGCACCCCCTCCCCGGTTCTGATGGAACGCGCCGCAAAGGGGACAATGGCGGCTTTGCTTGCCGATTTTGACACCACAGGCACCGTTGCGGTGTTTTGCGGCTCGGGCAACAACGGAGGGGACGGATTTCTCCTTGCCCGCCTGCTGTTTGAGTCCGGCTACCGGGTGGCGGTCTGTTTTCCGGGCAAAACGAGGAACAGCGGCACCGCTACGGCGGCAGATACCGACGCGATGAGCGAGGGTGCCGCGCGGGAATACCGAAAGCTCCCGCAGGAAATTCCGGTCTTTTTCACGCCGGATTTTCTGAAAACCGGTGCTGCGGGTCGCATCGGTGCGGCGGTGGATGCGATGCTCGGCGTAGGACTTTCCCGCGAGGTTTGCGGGAGCTATGCGGAATGTGTGCGGCTTCTGAATGAAAGCGGTATCCCCGTATTGGCACTGGACATTCCGACCGGAATCAATGCCGACAACGGCGCGGTTCTCGGCTGTGCCGTCAAAGCCGCGGTAACCGTGGCAATTTCCCATTTCAAGCGCGGTCATCTGCTGTTTCCGGGTACGGAATACTGTGGCAAGCTCCGCGTCACGGACATCGGCGTGCGCGCAAAAGACTCCGCATTTTATCTCTCGGAGCGGGAAGATCTTTCCAATCTCCCTCCCCGCCCGACCCGCTCCAATAAAGGAACCTTCGGCAGAGTTCTGATCATCGGCGGCAGTGTGGGAATGAGCGGTGCCGCCTATCTTTCCGCCCTTGCCGCCTATCGCGCGGGGGCGGGGCTTGCAGAGCTGTTTACCCCGGCGCGAAACCGCACCGTCTATCAGCGTCAGCTCCCGGAGGCGGTTCTCACGCTCTACCCCGAAAAAAAGCCGGTCGGCACCGCCCGTGCCGCCGCATATGCCCGCGATCTTACCGAAAAGCTCTCCGTCTCGTTTTCCCGTGCCTCATCGGCGGCAATCGGCATGGGGCTTTCCACTGCCCCCGCCGCGCGGGAGCTTCTACGGCTCGCGCTGGAAACGGCACCGGATGCGCTCCCGCTTGTTCTCGACGCGGACGCATTGAATCTCCTTTCCGCCGAACCCGCACTCACCGCACTGCTCGCCGGGCGGAAAACACCCCCGGTTCTGACCCCGCACCCGGGCGAAATGTCACGCCTTTGCGGAAAGTCCGTTGCGGAGATTCTTGCGGATCCGGTGGAAACCGCCCGCGTATTTGCCGAAAAGCACGGGGTGGTTCTGGTACTCAAGGACGCACACACCGTGGTAACCGACGGAAAAACGGTATATCTGAACGTCGCGGGAAACAACGGGATGGCAACCGCGGGTGCGGGTGATGTGCTGGCGGGCGTGATTGCCGCATTTGCCGCCGTCTGCAAGGACACCCTGAGCGCGGCAAGGCTCGGCGTCCTGGCGCACGCCTTGGCAGGAGACGCGGCGGCAAAACGGCGCGGCAGGCGCGGTTTGATGGCAAGCGACCTTGCAGACGGTTTGTGCGAGGTTTTGAAGCCCATTTTTTGACATTTCCATTTACTTTTTGCAATTTTCCACTTTTTATTTATTATTTTCCATTTTTACATCATAAAAATTTAAGAACCGACAACGGATTTTCCGAATGCCGGTTCTTTTTTGTGTTTCAATTCTTTTCTTCAAATTCCGCTTCACGGATTTCGCCGTTTTTTCGTTTTGCAAAATGTGCGTGATAAATCAACAATCCGGAAATCAGATAAATTGCCGTAACGGCAAAGCAGGTATATGACACAATCCGCACGGCAAGCCGCTCGGTTTCGGTCAGAAAAATCACAATCATCGTAACTCCGGCGATCATTGTCGGCAATTCCCGGCGAAACTGCCGTTTGCGGTCATTCACCAGCAGAATCCGTACAATCGGCAAAACCGCGGAATAGATGCCGAGCAACACCATCAGAAGTGAGCGTTGCAGCAGCATCAGCGCAATCCCCAATGCCACGGCGCCAAGGGAAAGCAAGAGATTGATCCACTCACCCCGGGTGCGAATATGACGAAGTGCCAGAAAAACACCGGGAAGATTGAAAATTGCCGTCAGCAAGCCCATTGCAATCACCAACACTTCAAACAGCTCCGAGGCATAGGGTGCCATCAAAAAGAAGAACAACCCGAACACCGCACCGAAGAGCGTGGTCAACACCAGGCGAATCAGATAATATTTCTTTGCAGGATTCATACATCCCCTCCTTTTCCGGGAAGCTCACCCTTCCCGATCAGATAATCAATCACGCTCTCGGCAAGGATGCCGTGCGGAATCACGCCCTGACGGATTTTTTCTCTTGCCGCGGTAGAGGAAATCGGGCAAAGTTCCTTGTCCGCCGTCAGGAGTACGGTTTTGGCGCGCGGGTTGTGCGCCAGATTCCACGCCGCCATTTTTTCCTCATATGCGCGGTCTGTCTCGTTGCGCACGCCCTTAACA
>CAKSPL010000111.1 GCA_934481325.1 uncultured Eubacteriales bacterium
GGTGGAAATCGGTGCGCAATTCCCGCTCGACGCCGGGGGAGGAAACCTCTAAATCGTAGGAGGTGTCAATCGGATCCGCCTCGTCCAGAACCGGGTCGATGGCGCGGTGAAGTGCCTCACAGTCGTCAATCGTCACGCCGTCCTCTTTGTCGATTGTGACCCGCAGAACGTGCCGCGCGCCTTCCTTGACAAATTCCACGTCCCAGAGCGTCAGCCCCAGATTTTCCGCAACCGGGGCAATCAGCACCCGTACCGTTTCCGCGATGTTTTTTGCGGTTGCCATACAGCCTCCTCCCGCCGGGAACCCGGCAAATAAGAGGAGCAGGTCACCACAACCTGCTCCACCATCACATTTCAACCATAGTATAACACATTTTTCGCGGGATTGCAATAGAAAAAGTAAATTTTTTTCGGATTTGTGAAAAAAAACGACTCCGCGGGAAAAAAATGCCTTCCGGCAGAGTATTTTTCACAAATCCGTCACCGGAAGTGTTTACAAATGACAGATTGTATGCTATAATGTTAAAATAGTTATAGCGTGGAATTTGACCTTGCAAAGGAGGATGTCGGATGGCGGCACCTGTGCCATATGAACTGACCAAAAACGACCGGGTTGCCTGGCGGGAGATGCTCGGTACCCCGAACCGGGAAAAAACGGCACTTGCCGCGACGCTTGCGGCATTACAGTTGTTGGTGATTCCGCTGTCGGGAAACAGCACCTTTCTGCCGGTGTATTTTTTGATGACGCTCGGCTTTTTCTATCTGCTGACCCGCTCGCTTTTTTCGATGATCGGGGTGGCGTTGCCCGCGTTTTTCGTCTACTCCGCGTTCGGGGAACACGGAATGCCTTTTGCGGTTGCTTTTTGTGCCTTTCTGTTCGGCGGGGCGTTGTGCGGCTACCTGGTGATGCATTTTCACAGCAAGCCGGCGCATCTGTTGCTTCTGCTGATTCCCGCCGCCGCTTACGGGGCGACCTTCCTGTTTACGGGCGACCCGATGCGCGGACTGCTGACGCTGTTGCCGATTCCGCTCGGGATTCTTTTTGCCGTGATGCTGTTGCGGTGCGAATCCTTTACCGATACCGTGATTGCGGGTGCCGCCGCGGTGGCACTGACGCTGGGCGTGGCACTTTTGCTGACGCTGGCGGCAACCGGCAGGCTCACCCCGAACGCGCTTTCGCTCCTTGCCGACGAATTGCGTGAGGAATTGGTGGCGCGGCTGGGCGAGGTGCGCTCGATTTACGAAAAGGCGGGCGTTGCACTCTCGCTGACCGATGCGCAAATCGCCAACAGCGCGGCGATGTGGGTCAATCTCATCCCGGCGATTTTTCTGATTCTCTGTTCGGTGATTTCCTTTTGCTCGTTCCGGATTTTCCTGCGGGTTACGGCGGGCTTTGACGAATTGCCGCATCTGCCCCGCCGGGTGATTGCGATGTCGGTGAGCGTTTTTGCGGCAATTCTGTTTCTCGTGTCGTTCCTGCTCTCGCTCCTGGTGGGCAGGGATCACGCCTCCTTCTTCGGCGTGGTATTGCAGAATCTTTACCTGGTATTGGAGCCGCCGCTGATTCTGGTCGGCTTTTCCGCGCTGGCAGGGCGGGGCGCGGCGCGCTCGTGCCTTTCGTTCTTCATCCTTGCGGGTCTGATTTTCATTTTTTGCACAAATCCCGGCACAGGGCTGACGCTGGCGGCGTTCTACGGCGCACTGACGATTATTCTGACCCGGTTTTTCCCCGCGGCACCGACCGACAAAGGAGGACAATGATATGCAGAAACATTCCGATCACATCCGCTCCGGCTCCGGGTATCCGCTCCTCGCGTGCCTGTTTTTCGGCGTGCTGTTTTTCGGCACCTATCTGGTGCTGGAACGCACCTCGCTTCACGCGGTACCGCCGCTGGGGACGGCGATGCTTTTTCTCGGCGCGTACTTCGTGCTGACGGCGGGGGCGTATCTGTTCTTTCTGCTCAAAGACAGAAAGCGACGCGGGGAACAGACCCTTTCGGATTCGCTCAATACCAAAATGCACAATATGTTCAAATACGTGGTGGGACTGCCGTACCTTCTGTGTGACGAAAACGGGCGCGTGCGCACCACCAACAATGCCCTGCAGGAAATCCTCGGCACGAAGGATCCCTTCTTCCGCGGGACGGTGGCGGATATCTGCCGCGTGTCGTTGGAGGAGATTCTGGCAAAGGAAGCGGTGCGGGAGGAGTCCCGCCGGATGGTGGGCAAGCTGACGATGGACGCCATTGCCGCCGCCGCAAGCGAAACCGCCGAGCGCGCACCCGACGCGGTGGGGGACGACGCGGCATTCGGCACCGTGGTACAGCTGAAAAACGAACGGCGTTACGTGGTGCGCGCGCACGAGGTACACCTGAACGACAAGCCGAATTATCTGGTGACCTTTACGGACGTGACCGATCTGCTGGCACTCCGCGAAAAGGAGGAACGCGAGCTGCCGGTGCTTGCTTATATCGACGTGGATAACCTGGAGGAGCTGGTGCAGTACACGCGTGTGAATTACCGCGATGCCTCCCGCCGGATTGACGATATTCTCATTACCTTTGCCGCCGAGATGAACGGGATGCTGCGCGAATACGAGCGTGACCGTTACCTCCTGCTTTTTACGCAGGAAAAACTGCGGCAGTGCGAAAACGACAAATTCAGTGCCTTGCTTGACCGGGTGCGCGGCGTGCGCCTGGGGGAATACAGCATTCCGGTTACGGTGTCGGTCGGGATTTCGGTTTCCGACTGCACGATGGCGGAGCGCGCCAAGGAGGCGGCGTCCGCACTCGATATGGCGTTACAGCGCGGCGGTGACCAGGTTGCCGTGCGCCGCAGGGACGGCATCCGCTACTACGGCGGGCAGACGCGCCCCTTCCAGCGGCGGACGAAGGTGCAGTCCCGCGTGGTGGCAAACTACCTGCTTTCCAAAATTTCGGAGGCGGACAACCTCCTGGTGATGGGGCACCGCAACCCGGACTTCGATTCGATCGGCTCCTCGCTCGGCGTGGCGCAGATGGGATTGTTTGCGGGCGTGCCGACCAAGGTGATTATGGATCTTTCCAACGCAAACTTCCGCGTGGCAACCGAACGGCTGACCGCCTCCCGGCTTTACAGCGACCTGTTCATTTCGGGGCATAAGGGGCTGGATCTCATTCGCCCCGGCACGCTTTTGGTGATTACCGACGCAAACAACTTCCGTATTATCGAATCTCCCGAGGTGGCGGAGAACGTGCGGCAGATTTCGGGCAAGATTGCGATTATCGACCATCACCGTCAGACCGGAGAATACGATTTTGAGCCGGTGATGAACTATATCGATCCCAGTGCCTCCTCTGCGGGAGAGCTGGTGACCGAAATGCTGGAACAGACCGAAAACGGCAACGATATGTCGGGGGCGAAACTGGTCAGTGACGAGGTTGCCAGTGTGATTCTTTCCGGCATTATGCTGGATACCGGCGGGTTTACGAGAAACACCGGCAGCCGCACGTTGGACGCGGCGCGCTACCTTTACGGCAAGGGCGCAAATGCCGAATACGTCCATAGCTTTTTCAACGAAAATTATGAGGATTACGAGCGCGAGCGCAGTTTCTCCGGCAATATGCTGTTGCACGACGGCACCGTGGGGCTGACCTGGAGCCACGGCACCGGAAACGGTGCGGAGGATCGCGTTGCCGCCGCCAAGGAGGCGGACAAGTTGCTCAACGTCAAAGGGATTTCGGCATCCTTTGCGTTGGTGGTGGTGGACAACGCCGTGCATATCTCGGGTCGCTCCGACGGCTCAATCAACGTTCAGCTGATTCTCGAGCACCTCGGCGGCGGCGGGCGGTTTGACTCCGCCGGTGCCGCAATGCAGGACGTTTCGCTGGAGCACGCGGTCAAGGATCTGTGCGGCGCGGTCAACGCGTATTTCGCGGATTTGGAAAACGCAAGACATTCCGGTTGATACCGATTACACATCCAAGAAAGGACGGAAAAATATGAAGGTCATTCTGACGGCAGATGTCAAGGGACAGGGCAAAAAGGATCAGTTAGTGGAGGTTTCGGACGGATACGCCCGCAATTTTCTGCTGCCCCGTAAGCTCGCGATCCCGGCGGACAACAAAGCAATCAACGAAATGAAAAACAAAGAGGCTTCCAGACAGCACAAAATCGATACCGAGCGTGCCGCCGCGAAGGAAGCCGCGGAAAAGCTGAATGCCATCGTGCTGAAATTCCGCATCGGTGCGGGGGCGGACGGGCATCTTTACGGCTCGGTAACCGCCAAGGAAATTGCCGAAAAGCTGGAAAAGGAACACGGCGTAACGGTGGACAAGCGCAAAATCTCGATCCCCTCGCCCATCAAGGCATACGGCAGTTATGATTTGGATGTGCGCCTGTATACCGATGTCACGGGCAAGATTCATCTGATCGTGACCGATGCGTAAAGCACCCGGAGGAAGAGGATGAATACCGAACGAACCATCCCGGCGGATACGGGCGATTTTACCCGTAAAATGCCCTGCTCGCTCCCCTCGGAGCGGGCATTGCTCGGCGCGATTCTTATTGATCCCGCTTCGATTACCGAGGTGGTGTCGGTGCTGAGCGCGGAGGATTTTTACGTGCAGGAGCATAAAGAAATCTTCAACGCAATGCGGGAGCTGTTTGACGTCAGCCGCGAGATTGACCCGGTGACCCTGATTGACACGCTGGTGCATAAGGGCGTTTATGAAAAGGCGGGCGGGGAGGATTATATCCGCTCACTCCTGGACGCACCCCCCAATGCGATGAATCTTGCGGATTACGCGCGCATTATCAAAGAGGAAAGCATCCGGCGGCGCATAATCGAAACCTGCGCCGCAGTGTCGGATCAGTC
>CAKSPL010000112.1 GCA_934481325.1 uncultured Eubacteriales bacterium
AGATAATGCCGGCTGCCCTGCCCCTTTTCCTGTCCTTTTTCCTCCACGGGAATCACCCCTCCCGGGTTCCCTTGCCAAAGCACTTGGTCATCACCACCACAGTGCCCTTTCCTTCACCGGAATACACACAAAGGGAATCCATAAAATTCTCCATAACGGTGAATCCCATTCCGCTGCGTTCCCCTTCCGGATCGGTGGTAAACAGCGGCTCGCGTGCTTTTTCCACATCCGCAATGCCACAACCGTTATCCCGCACGGAAATGCAAAAAACGCCCTCATCCGAAATGGTTGCCGTTATGTAGAAATCCCCCGGCTCCCTCCCGCGATAAGCGTGTACGATGCAGTTGGTTACGGCTTCGCTGACCGCACATTTGACATCCGCAAGCTCCGTAGCGGTAGGATCCAATTCCGCGCAGAACGCCCCCACTGCCGCCCGTGCCAGCCCCTCATTGACCGATAGCGCGGGCAGGCGCAGCTCCATACGGTTTTGCTCCCCTTCTCTTCTTTCCGTATCTTTCATCTTCTCTCTCCTCTCGGTGCTTCCCCGATCTCCATAAATCGCTCCATCCCCGAAAGCCGCAGAATCCGCAAAACAGCCGGATTCGGTGCGGCAATCGCCAGCACGCCGCCGATTTCCCGCATCAGGCGATACCGCCCCATCAGAAGCCCCAGCCCGGAGCTGTCCATAAAATCGATTTCGGCAAGGTCCAGCACCAGTCGCGCCGGGCGTTCCCGCAGAATCAGTTCGTCCAGCTCCTCACGAAGCCCCACCGCGCTGTGATGATCTATTTCTCCGGACAAACGCACAACAAGGAGCCTGTCCCGTTTCCGCACTTCAAAGCGGTATCGGTTTCTGAACATATTCTCACTTCCTTTTTTTCTGATTGTAGCACAGAGGAAAAGAAAAAAAGGTCGCACCCTGTCAGGGCGCAAAAAAAGGCTTCCGACAAAAGTCGGAAGCCTTTTCGGTTTTTCTTTACGCTTTGTTCCCCTCCGCGATTTTTGCGGTCAGGTTGCCGGGAACCACCTCGTAGCCTGTTACGGCAAAATCAAAGGTTCCAAAGCCCTTGGTCATCGCGCGCAGGGCAATCGGGTAATCCAACAGTTCCGCCTTGGGCGCGGTAGCGTGAACCACCGTATAGCCCTTGTGTGTTTCGTCCGCTTCCATTCCCATCACACTGCCGCGGCGTTTGTTGAGGTCACTCATCACAGTACCCACCAACGCATCGGGAACCGACACGTCAAGGTCGCCCACGGGCTCCAGCAGTACGGGTGCCGCCTGCTCCAGGCACAACTTATAGGCAAGACTTGCCGCCGTTTCAAACGAGCGGCTGTCGGAATCCACGTCGTGGTAGGAGCCGTCATAAAGGTCTGCCTCCAGCTGTACCAGCGGATAGCCGTATTTGCCCTTTTTCATCGCCTTGCGGATGCCTTCCTCTACGGCGGGATAGTACTCCTTCGGCACCGCACCGCCGACAACGGAAACCTTGAAGGTCAGCCCCTCATCCGCACCCGGTGCAAAACGGATGTGTACGTCGCCGTACTGACCGGAGCCGCCATTCTGCTTTTTGTACTTGCCCTGCACATCCACCTTCTTGGTAATGCGCTCACGATAAGCAATCTTCGGCGTGTCCAGCTTGATATTGACGCCAAAACGGCTTTTCAGACGCGCGGCAAGCACGGCAAGGTGCGTGTCGCCAAGCCCCGAAATCAGCATCTGCGAGGTTTCCGCATCGTTTTCATAACGGAGCGTAAGATCCTCATCCAACATTCTGGCAATGCTCTGGGACATTTTGCTCTCGTCCGCCGCCGTCAGGGGCAGAATCACCTGTGTGAGGTACGGCTTCGGGTATTCAATCCTGCGATAGGTCAGTTTTCCGCTCTCGGAGAGTGTGTCATTGGTCTTGGTAGCAGTCAGTTTGGCAATCATCCCGATGTCACCGCACGCAAGCTCCTCCGCCTCGGTCTGTTTTTTACCGTTCATCACATAGAAATGCGCCATCTTTTCGGCAGTGCCGCCGCGGCTGTTTTTCAGCACGGCATCCCGCCGGAGCGTTCCGCTCATCACCTTGAAGTAGGACATCTGCCCCACAAACGGGTCGGCAACGGTTTTGAACACGAAAATTGCCGCTTCGCCTGCCACATCGATCGGCAGGGGCGTGCCGTCGGCAAGGATCTCGTTTTTCTTGGCGGTAAAGCGGGGGAAGGACTCCGCCACCGCGTCCATCATCGCAATCACGCCCCACAATTTGACGGCGGAGCCGCAATAAACCGGTGTGATGTCACCCGAAATAATCCCCTCGTGCAGAGCCAATGCCGCCTCCTCGCGGGTGATTTCTTCCCCTCCGAAGTATTTTTCCATCAGCGTTTCGCTGGTGGTGGCAACCGCCTCATTGAGGATGTCTTTATATTTGGAAGCAAGTTCCCGCATTCCGTCGGTCATTGCCACTTCACTGCGCTTGCCGTCCGGTGCGTAGGTATACGCCTTGGTTTCAATCAAATCGATCATCGCCATATCATTGCCGGATTTGTAGGGGATGAATACCGGGCAGAGCGTATTGCCGAATTTTTCGCGCAATGCGTCAAAGGAATGGGCAAAATCATAATCCGGGTCATCGCATTTATTGATAAAGAACACCTTGGGCACGCCTGCGGCGCACGCGGCGTCATATGCCAGCTCCGTGCCGACCTCCACGCCGCCTTTTCCGTCCACCAGAATCACGGCACTGCCCGCCACGCGGAGTGCCTGACGCACCTCCCCCTCAAAATCGGGGTAACCGGGGGTGTCAATCACGTTGATTTTGATATTTTTCCACACGATATGGCAAAGGGCGGAGGAAATCGAAAATCCGCGCTTCTGCTCCTCGGGGTCAAAATCGCAGACGGTATTTCCGTCAGCAACCTTGCCAAGACGGTCGGTTTTTCCGGTCAGATACAACATTGCTTCCGCAAGGGAAGTCTTTCCGCACGCACCGTGCCCGAGCAGGGCGAGATTTCGGATGGATTTTGTGTCAAACTGAGCCATAACTGTTTCCTCCTTACAGGGCGACTGTGCGCCCGAAATTTCCGATCGGGAGCTCCGATTACTTTTATTATATCGGAAAACCCTGCGCTTTGCAAGTATTTTTTTAGAAATTCCATACATCGAAACAGAGAAAGTGACCTGTTGTTTTTGTGTATTTTATCTAAAAATCGACAGAAAAATACCGCCGAAGCGTGCCTTCGGCGGTAAATTCATTCTTTCGGAATCCCGAACAGGCGGCAGGCGTTGTCTGCGGTCAGGTCGGTCATTTCAGCCGTGCTCATCCCTTTTACCGCGGCAAGTGCCGCGATGGTAGCCGGGAGAAATGCGGAGCTGTTGCGCTCCCCTCGGTGAGGCTCGGGGGCAAGATACGGGCAGTCGGTTTCGGTGAGCAACCGCTCATCCGGCACGGCGGCAACCGCCTCACGCACGCGGGGTGCGTTTTTGAAGGTGACCACGCCCGAAAAGGAGAGATACCACCCGCGCCGCGTCAGCTCCCGCGCCAATTCCGCACTGCCGCTGAAGCTATGGAATACCCCCCGCACGCGCGGGTGGCGAAGCACCGCCTCAAAGCAGTCTCCGTGCGCATTCCGGTCGTGAATAATGACGGGCAAATCCAGCCGCTCGGCAAGGAGCAGTTGATTTTCAAACAATTCCCCCTGCTTTTTCCGGTCGGTATCGGGGTAATGATAATCCAGCCCGATTTCTCCGATTGCCACAATTTTTCTCGCGGCACGGCTCTCCCGGTCGCCAAGCAGGGCTTCCAGCTCTTTCACCGCCGCGGCGGGGTCGTCATACGCCTGCCCGTCGGTCGGGTGGATGCCGATTGCCGCAAACATCCGCGGATACTTTGCGGCTTGCTCCAGCACCACCCCCGCGTTTTCAAGGCTGGTACCGATATTGATAATCGTGCCAATCTCGCCCGCAAACAATGCGGTAAGAAGCGCATCCGGCGTTTGTCCGTCCGCATAAAACCTTGCGTCGTAATAATGCGCGTGAGAGTCAAAAATGCGCGCCATATTACCGCACCCGCTCGCCGAGCGGTGTTTCGGGATCCAGGAATACCACACGCACCTTTTCCTCGCCCGAGGCAAGAATCATCCCGCAGGACTCCACCCCGCAAAGCACCGCGGGCTTCAGGTTTGCCACTACAATCAGCTTTTTACCGATCAACTCCTCGGGAGTATAGAACATCGCAATGCCGGAAGCAACCTGTCTCGTTTCATAGCCGAGGTCCAGCGTCAGCTTCAACAGCTTTTTGGCTTTCGGGATTTTTTCACAGGCAATGACCTTTGCGGTGCGCAATTCCACCTTGCCGAAATCCTCAATGCCGATCTGCGCCACGCCTTCGGGCTTTTCGGGCTTCTTTGCCGCTTCCTCTGCCGCCTTTGCCGCCGCCTCGCGTGCCGCGATAATGTCATTTACGGTTTTTTCGTCCACGCGGGCAAAGAGTGCGGAAGCCTCGCCCAGTGCCACGCCGGACTGCAACGCGCCAAAAGCATTCACGCTGTCAAGCCCCGTTTCCTTGGCGGAAATCTGGGCAAAAATCGCCTTTGCGGTCTCCGGGATAAAGGGCGTCAGCAGGACAGCCGCCGTGCGGATGGTTTCCAACAGGTTGTACAGCACCGTGCCAAGGCGCGCCCTCCGGCTCTCATCCTTGGCAAGTGCCCACGGCATCGTTTCGTCAATGTATTTATTGGCACGGCGAAGCATCGTGAACACGGCGTCTGCCGCGTCGGAGAGGCGGTAGCCGTCCA
>CAKSPL010000113.1 GCA_934481325.1 uncultured Eubacteriales bacterium
ATCGGCACCAAAAAGCAGGCTGCCGACGCAATCAAAGAGGAAGCGGAGCGTTGCGGAATGTACTACGTCAACGTGCGTTGGCTGGGCGGTATGATGACCAACTTCAAGACCATCAAAAAGTCCATTGCCCGCCTCAACAGCCTGACCAAGATGCAGGAGGACGGAACCTTTGATCTCCTGCCGAAGAAGGAAGTTGCCGCAAAGCAGAAAGAAATTTTCGACCTGGAAAAGAGCTACGGCGGTATCAAAACGATGGAAACTCTCCCCTCTGCCGTATTTATCGTTGACCCCCACAAGGAACGCAATGCGGTTCTGGAAGCAAAGAAACTGCATATCCCGGTAATCGCGATCGTGGACACCAACTGCGATCCTGACGATGCCGACTATATCATCCCCGGCAACGATGACGCAATCCGCGCCATCAAACTGATTTCCTCCGTCATTGCCGATGCCGTGATCGAAGGCAAGCAGGGCGAGCAGACCACCGAGGCCGAGGCACCCGCCGAGAACGTCGCGGAAGAAACTGCCGACGCTGAATAAGCAGTGCGACTCTGAATAAGTTAAAGGAGAAAATATATGGCTACGATTACCGCTAAAGACGTTGCCGAGCTTCGCGCACAGACCGGCCTTGGTATGATGGATTGCAAAAAGGCACTTGTGGAAGCCGAAGGCGATATGGAAAAAGCAGTGAAAATCCTGCGTGAAAAAGGTATGGCTACCGCCGAGAAGAAGGCTGGCAGAATTGCCGCCGAGGGGCGTGTGGACATTCTCACCGAAAACGGCGTAACGGCTATGGTTGAGGTCAACTCCGAAACCGACTTTGCCGCAAAGAGCGATTCCTTCAAGGAATTTGTAACCGGACTTCTCAAAACCATCATTGCCAAGAGACCTTCCTCTGTGGAAGAGCTGCTGACGATGAATTACGAGAACACGAGCGAAACCGTGCAGAAAACGCTGATTGAAAAAATCGCCATTATCAAAGAGAATCTGCAAATTCGCCGTTTCGTGGTGGTGGAGGGTATCACCTCTACCTATATCCACGGCTTTGGCAGCACCGGCGTTATTGTGAAATTTGACACCGATGTGGCAGACAAGCCCGGCTTTGCAGAATATGCCAAGAATATTGCCCTCCAGATTGCGGCAGGCAATCCTCCTCAGTATGTCAACATTGAGGATGTTCCCGCCGAAGCAGTGGCAGAGGAAAAAGCAGTTCTCATCGCGCAGATGAAGAACGACCCGAAAAATGCCAACAAGCCCGATGCCATCCTGGAAAAGATCGTTTCCGGGCGTCTTGGAAAATTCTATGAGAGAGTTTGCCTTGTGGAGCAGGCGTATGTAAAAGAGGACAGCATTACGGTCGGTCAGTACACCAAGAACACCGAGAAGGAGCTTGGAGGTAGCATTAAGATCGTGTCCTTTGAGCTTTACGAAAAGGGCGAAGGCATTCAGAAAAAAGAGGAGAATTTTGCGGAAGAAATCGCAAAACTCGCCGGGAAATAATCCAAATATCAAAAAAGGCGGTCTGCCGAATGTGCAGACCGTCTTTTTTCAAAGAAAGGGCGGGAAAATTTGCAAAATACCCTTTACAAATGCTCCGAAATAGAGTAAAATATAGATAATAGGAAAAAAGAATAAAGTGAGGTTTCATATGGCAGAACCGAAGTACAAACGCATTCTTTTGAAGCTGTCCGGTGAGGCACTTTCCCAAGGAGCGGAAGGAATCCTGAATTTTGACTTTATCGCAAAAATTGCGGAAGTGCTGAAGCTGTGTATGGCAAAAGGCGTGGAGATCGGTGTGATTGTCGGTGCCGGAAACATCTGGCGTGGGCGGCAGGGCACCGCGATGGATCGCGCGCAGGCAGATCATATGGGGATGCTTGCCACCGCTATCAACGCACTGGCTTTGCAGGACGGATTCCGGACCGCGGGGATTGATTCCGTGGTAATGAGTGCGGTGGAAATGCCGGCGTATGCCGAAACCTTTACGGTACGCGGCGCAAACGACCTGCTTGACAAGGGCAAGCTGGTGATTTTTGCCTGCGGTCTCGGTCAGCCTTATTTCTCCACGGATACCGCGGCGGTGCTCAGAGCCGCCGAGATCGGTGCCGACGCCGTGCTGATGGCAAAAAATATTGACGGCATTTATACCGCTGATCCACACAAGGATGCCACCGCTGTGCGCTATGATGAAATCACCTATCAGGAGGTACTGAACAAGGAGCTGAAAGCATTGGATCTTTCCGCTACCACCTTCTGTATGGAAAATGACATCCGTTGCTATGCATTTGAGTTGCGTGACCCGAATAATATTTATCGTGTTGTAATGGGCGAACACATTGGCACAGAACTGCATCGCTGATCCAAAAAACAATACAGAAAGAGAGAACAACTATGAAGCTGAATACCAAAGAATTTGAAACCAAAATGGAAAAGGCAATTGCCGCAATGGATTACAATTTTGATACCATCCGTGCGAGCCAGGCAAATGCGGCGGTACTCAACCGTGTGTCGTTTGAATATTACGGTGCGCCCACCCCGCTGACCTCGATGGCGGATGTGCGCCTTGCCGACGCCAGAACGCTGGTGATCAAGCCCTATGACGGTTCCACTCTCAAAGCAATGGAAAAAGCGATTCTTGCCTCGGATGTCGGCATCACGCCGAACAATGACGGCTCGGTGATTCGTCTGGTTTTCCCGCAGTTGACCGAGGAACGCCGCAAAGAGCTGTGCAAGCAGGTCACCAAATACGGAGAGGAAGCCAAGGTTGCCATCCGCAATATCCGGCGTGAAGCAAACGAGCTTGCGAAAAAAATGGAAAAGAACAGTGAGATGACCGAGGATGAAGAAAAAGCATCCGAAAAAGCAATTCAGGATCTGACGGACAAAATGATCAAGCAGATTGATGCCGCCGTTGCCGCAAAGCAAAAGGACGTTATGGCAATCTGACCGCAGATACTGTTGGTCGGCAAAAGGGCGGAAGGTGTAAGCACACCTTCCGCCCTTGCGCGACAAAGACATTTGACGGGAGTTTATATGAAACAAAATGATCTGTACCCGCTTGACGAGCATCTGACGCATATCGCGTTTATAATGGACGGTAACGGCAGGTGGGCAAAAAAGCGCGGAATGCCACGGGAAATCGGGCATCGCTTCGGCGTAAAAGCATTCCGGGCAATCCTGGATTATTGTCGGGAAATCGGGCTGAAAACCTCCACCTTTTATGCTTTTTCCACTGAAAACTGGAAACGCCCGAAAAAAGAAGTGGATGCGATTCTGAAGCTGCTTGACAAGTATATGGACGAGTGCGAGCGGGATCTTGAAAAATATGATTTTCGCATTCGTTTTTTGGGGGACAAAGCGGCTTTTGACGAAAAACGCCGCACCAGGATGGAAGAACTGGAAGAAAAAACAAAAAAAAGAACCCGCACCGTAAACATTGCGCTCAATTACGGCGGGCGGGATGAAATCGTGCACGCCTGCAATCGTTTGCTTGCCGCAGGCGTATCCTCGGTGGACGAAGCCGGCTTTGCGGACGCGCTTTACACCGCCGGAGAAAATGACCCCGATCTGATTATTCGTACCGGCGGGGACATTCGCCTGTCCAATTTCCTTTTGTGGCAGGCGGCGTATGCCGAGCTGTATTTTACGGATGTACTGTGGCCCGATTTCGGCAAAGCCGAACTGGATGCCGCCATCTTTGATTTTTATCACAGAAAACGCCGCTTTGGCGGTGTTTGACAAGGAGGATTATGAAAACCCGCATTATCACCGCCGTGGTGGCTATTTCCGGAATTTTTCCGTTTTTCTGGTTTTCCGAACCGGTAGAGCCGACCAACCCGCTGAATTACATTTTTCCGCTTCTGATCTCATTGATTTCGCTGGTCAGCGCGTGGGAACTTCTTCATTGTGTAGGACTGCATAAAAACCATATCGTCACGGCACCCTCTCTGATTCTCGCCTTTGCCTTTCCGATGCTGGCGCGTGTGATGCGGGAAATGAGGGAAACCTATATCCGCACGGCAATTTTGGTAATCCTTTTGTTTGCGATTTATTTGTTTGCCGTGATTGTATTCCATTTCGGCAAAGTGGAGATGGGCAAAATCGCACTTTGCTTTATGACGCTCGTTTATATCATCGGCGCATACTCCGCAGTGGTTCTCCTGCGCGATGAGGGCGCGGCAGGGAGATTCCTCTTTCTGATGCCGTTTGTCTTCTCCTGGGTAACGGATACCTTTGCTTATTTTTGCGGGCGGCTTTTCGGCAAGCACAAGCTCATTCCGGAGGTCAGCCCGAAAAAAACCGTAGAGGGGGCAATCGGCGGTGTTGTATTCGGCACGCTCGGTGTAGTGGTATACGGACTGGTGGTTGCAAAAGCGTTTGGTATGACGCCGAATTACACGGTGCTTGCCATCGGCGGGCTTTTGATTCCCGTGGTTTCTCAGATCGGCGACCTTGTGATGTCCGCAATCAAACGGGAATATGGCATCAAGGATTTCGGCAAAATGTTGCCGGGACACGGCGGGCTTTTGGATCGTTTTGATTCCAGCATTGCCGTAACGGTGGCAATTTGCGCCGTAAACACATTTTTCCCGTTTTTTGTGGTTGGATGATGGAAAAGAAAATACTTGTACTCGGCTCCACCGGTTCCGAGGGAGAGCAGGCAATCGACGTGGCAGTGCGCTCCGGATATCCGGTGCTCGGTCTTGCGGCAAATCGGAATGACAAG
>CAKSPL010000114.1 GCA_934481325.1 uncultured Eubacteriales bacterium
GGCAGTGCATTGCCAAGCACCACGTTGGTTGCCTTGGTAATTGCCACACGCGTGGCACGCACGGCGGGGTTACTTGCCGAGAGAATCGGGCAATTGTGATAGAAGCGGTTGTACGCCGCCGCCACATCCAGAATATATCTGGTAATGACGGAGGGCTCATAATCCGCCAGCGCGGAAAGCACCTTTTCGGGGAAAACGGCAAGGGTTTTGAGCAATGCCGCTTCTTCTTCACAGGTAACCACGCACGCGCCGTTCTCCTGCTCCCCGGCTTTGCGCAACACAGCGCAGGTGCGGGCATAGGTATATTGCGCATAAGGACCGGTATTGCCGTCAAAATTGAGGGCATCCTCCATCACGAAGTTAATGTCCTTATTGCGGTTATTGGAGAGATAGTAGAACACGATCGCGCCCACACCCACTGCTTCCGCAACGGCGGCTTTGTTTTCCAGATCAGGGTTCTTTTCCTCCATAATCCCGGAAACTTCTTCAATTGCCGCGGCAAACAGATCGCGGAGCAACACCACATTGCCGGTTCTGGTAGCCAGCTTGGCACCGTTGATGCTGACCGTGCCGTAAGGGACGTGCACCAGCTCATTGTACCAATCATAGCCCATCAGCTCCACAACCTTGAACCATTGGGCAAAATGCAGACTCTGCCCCGCTGAAGTGACATAAATCGCCTTATCAAAGTGATAGGTTTCTTTCCGGTAAACGGCGGCGGCAATGTCACGCGTGGGATAGAGCGTAGAGCCGTCACGCTTCAGAATCAGACACGGGGGCATTCCGTATTCCGAAAGATCGACGATGGACGCACCGTCATCGATTTTGAGCAGTCCCGCCTCGCGCAGTTTCTGCACCTGTGCCGGCATTTTATCGGTATAAAAGCTCTCGCCCTTATAGCTGTCAAAGGTGATGCCGAGCTGTTTGTAGGTCTTCTCGTATTCGGCAAGGCTGATTTCGATGAACCACTTCCAGAGTGCCAGATTCTCGGGGTCGCCACCCTCCAGCTTATGAAATTCGGCGCGTGCCTCGTCTTCCAGCTCCTTGTTCTCCTCCGCCTCCTGATGAAAACGGACGTAAAGCTCTACTAACTTGTCGATACCGCCTTTTTCAATCAGCTCCTTGCTCCCCCATTTGCGGTAAGCCACAATCAGCTTGCCGAACTGGGTGCCCCAGTCACCAAGATAGTTGATGCCGATGCACCGGTATCCTGCAAACTCGTGCAGTTTTTTCAGAGAATGCCCGATAACGGTAGTGCCGAGATGCCCGATGTGAAACGGCTTTGCCACATTGGGCGAAGAATAGTCCAGCACCACGGTTTTCCCTTTGCCGATATTGGCAGAGCCGTAATTCTCCCCTGCCGCAAGAATACCGGGAAGTACGGTATCGGCAAGATAGGCACCGGAAAGGCGGATATTCAGATATCCGTTCACCGCTCCGGCACTCTCTACGCACGAAAGCCCCGAAAGGCACCCGGAAAGTGCCTCGGCAATCTGCACGGGCGAGCGGCGAAGCGTGCGGCTGAGTTTGAAGCACGGCAGTGCCAGATCCCCCATAGCGGAATCCGGCGGGTATTCCAGCATCGTCACAATCTCCTTGCATTCGGGTAATTGCGGCACGCCGAAGGCACCCATCCCCTCACGCAGGCGTTCTGCGATCATTTTTTTTACAGTCAGCATAAAAATCCTCTGTTTTTTGAAATAGACATTTTATTATACACCAAAACGGCGCAAGTTGCAAGCCCCTTTGCGGATTTTTCAATCACCCGCGACCGAAAGTCCGCGCACCAGAATTTCCGGTGCCACAATCATAGAGCGACCGGGGAAGCCTGGCTCCGCCGTTGAGGAAACGCCGTCCACCGCTTTGAGGAAATCAAAGAAATTCCCTGCCACGGTAAAAGAGTGAACCGGAGCGGCAATTTTCCCGTTTTTCACAAGGAACCCCGCGCTCTCAATCGAGAAATCACCCGTCACGGCACTGGCTCCTGCGTGAAAGCCTTTCATTTCGGTAATATACAGCCCGTCTCCCATACGCCCGCAAAGCTCCTCAAAGCTCTCGTTGCCGGGCAACAGCATCAGGCACGACGGAGCAATGGAAACCGGGTCGGCATAGGAGCCGCGAACCGCGTTACCCGTGGAAGTATTTCCGGTTTCGCCGGCGGTGGTCAGGTCGTACAGAAACGTTTTCAGCACGCCCGCTTCCACGATTTTTTTCTCAAAAGCGGGAACTCCTTCCGCGTCAAACGGCATCTGCATCGTATGCGCGGCATAAAACGGGTCGTCGGCAATGGTTACGCAGTCGGCGGCAATCTTTTCCCCCTCCTTGCCGCGCAGGAGCGACAGCCCGTGCAGTGCGTTTTTGCCATTGAATACCCCGGAGAAGGTGGAGAGAATATTCCGCACCACCGATGCTTTGAATACCGCATCGTATTTCCCGGTCGGCACGGTGCCGGGGCGCAGCTTTCCGAGTGCTTCCTCTACCGCCTCAGCCGCAATATCACGCACCTCGCCATTGGCATAAAGTGCAAACCCTTCGGCGGATTCTTCCCCGTCCTTCAACACTGCCTGTGCATAGGTGTAGCACATCGTGGCGGTGTGGGAAAGGTTCAGCCCTTTGGAGTTGGCAAGCGAAACCGAAACCTCGGCAGCACCGGCACCGGCACTGGTTCCGTCTGTGACCAGCGGATTTTCGGCATAGATTTTTTCCTGCAATTCCATCACGGTATGGCGAAGCTCACCGGAGGTGGGCAGGGGTTTTGTCTTTGCCGTGGTTTCCCGATATTCTGCCGTGGCAAAGCCATCATAGAAAATCGGCTTTTCGGTGGAATCGACCACCGCGGCATTTGCCACCGCGCGGTCAATCAGTGCCAGCAGTTCTTCTTTTTCGGTGCTCTCGGTAGAAGCCGCGCCGATATGCCCGTTTACGGCACAGCGGAAGGTCACGCCGCCGCTCTCCCCGAAGGTGCAGGAATTCAGCTCGTGCTTCATCGTATCCGCCCCAAGTTCGGTGGAGGTGCGGCGGTAAAGATCGTATTCGGACAGCCCTTTCTTTTGCGCCTGTGCAAAAATAAGTGCCTTCATTTCTTCAAATTTCATCAGCGACCTCCTACGGTAATTTTCTTCACACGGATGAGGGGCTGACCCACATCGGTCGGAATACTGCCGCTGGATGAGCCGCACATCCCCTGTCCGGTGGCAAGATTCTGCCCCACCATATCAATATCCTGCAAAATCTGCGCACCGGTACCGATGAGCGATGCGCCGCGCACCGGCTCACAGATTTTACCGTTTTTCACCAGATACCCCTCGGTTACGGCAAAGTTGAATTCCCCCGTCAGCGGGTTGACCGAACCGCCGCCCATACTTCTTGCGTACAGTCCGTTTTCAATAGAAGCAATAATGTCTTCGTTCTTGTCGGTGCCGTTTGCGATAAAGGTGTTGGTCATCCGGGAGGTCGGCTCATAGGTGTAATTTTCCCGGCGGCTGCTACCGGTCATCGGCATTCCCATCCGGCGGGAGCCGAGGCGATCCACCATATAGTTTTTCAGCACGCCGTTTTCAATCAGCACGATGCGGCCGGAGGGGTTGCCTTCATCGTCCATATTATAGGAGCCCCACGCGCCGGGAATCGTGCCGTCATCGATAGCGGTCACCTTTTCATTGGCAATTTTCTGCCCCAGCTTTCCCGCCATCTGCGAAGCACCGATACCAACGGAGGTTGCTTCCAGAGAGTGACCGCACGCCTCATGGAAAATAACGCCGCCAAAGCCGTTTTCGATTGCGACCGTCATAACCCCTGCCGGGCAATAAACCGCGCGCAGATTGGTAAGTGCCTGCTCTGCCGCACGCCGACCGACGGAAGCCGGCGAAACCTTTTCAAAAAATTCAAAGCCGGTTCCGGCACCGGGACCGAAAAAGCCGGACTGATTTTCCCCGCCGTCCGCGGCGACAGCCGAAACGGCAAGTCTGGTGCGGGTTTTGCGGTCGGAGCGGTAAAGCCCTTCTGTATTTGCCACGGTGTAGTGGCGATCCACGTCCAGATACATTCCCGTTACCTGCACGATTTTGCTGTCCGTTGCGGAGGCGGCACTTGCCGCCTCCCGCAGGACATCGGATTTTTTCGCGGTTTCCACCGTGTCCGGGTGTCTGGTTACGGCGTGTACATCACCGAGGCTGTCCTTTTTCAGCTCCGCACGGTTGGTTCCGCGCTTGCCCTCCCCCACGGCACCCGCCACGGCGGCGGCACAGCGGAGAAGCCCATCCCTGGAAAAATCGGAGGTGGAGGCATAATAGGTTTTGGTACCGCAGAATGCGCGGATACCGGTGCCCGCGATGGTTAAATCCTTTACCGACTCCACTTTGCCCGAAACCAGGCGCAGAGTGTTGCTGTGTTCCCGTTCGGTAAACACCTCCGCAAAGTCCGCCCCGGTGGAAACGGCAACGTCAAGCAGTTCTTCCAATAAAATCTTTGAAATCATATTCTTCCTTTCCCGCTCAGTCAGGGTGGCGTTCCCCCAAAATGAGCCTGTATTTCTGATAAAAGCTCTCAAAATTGCCCGCATCCAGGGCATCACGGATTTTCTGCGTAAGGTCATTGTAAAACCAAAGGTTGTGCGTTACGGCAAGGCGCATCCCCAATGATTCTTTTGCTTTGAGCAAATGGCGCAGATAGGAGCGCGAGTAACTGCGGCAGGTGGGG
>CAKSPL010000115.1 GCA_934481325.1 uncultured Eubacteriales bacterium
CCGGTTTATACACCAGCGTGGAGTTGTTCATCACCCGAACCGAGCTGTCTGACCCGATTACGGCGTTGACACGGTCATCCCCGGGGTCGGCTACGAGATCGAGGATATCCTCCTTGCGTTCCAATGCCCCCAACAACTCGCCGAGATTTTCGGGTTCCGCAAACTCGGGATACTGCAACAGCCTGTCAAGCCCGCTGACCTTCAATTCTCCGCTGTCAAGGTCATTCAGTACCTCCCAAACGGCTTTCATCACGGCATTGACCAGTGCCACATCGCCCGACATCCGGTTTTCCAGCTCAATCATCAACTGAATAGACATCTCGTTTGCCGTATGCCCTGCCGCAAGCGTATTCAGCGCATCGGAAAGGCGTGCGACCGTTTTTTCGTCAATCTCCGACTCGGTCAGGATATTCCTCGTTTTCACCGCGCCGTTGGAGGCAACCAAAATCAGGATGAAGCTCCGCTTATCAATCAGCGTGGCTTCAAACTTCTGCACCGTGACCGAATGTTCCCTCGGTTTGATGACAAACCCCGGATAATTCGTCAGTTCCGATGCTACCTTGGATGCCTTGTCCAGAATCTGATCCAGCTCCGAGAGCTTGATTTTCATCAGTTGATTGATCTGTGCGATTTCCCTGGTGGTCATCGCATAGTCATTGAGCAAGGAGTCCACATAAAAGCGGTAACCCTTTTTGCTCGGAATCCGCCCCGCAGAGGTATGGGGCTGTTCCAGGTACCCCATTGTTTCCAATTCCGCCATTTCATTGCGGATGGTAGCGGAAGAACAGGACAATTGCCGGCTTTCGGTGATATACTTGGAGCCGATCGGCTCGCCGCCTTCAATATGCGCTTCCACAATCGCTTTCAGGATTTGTTTCTTGCGTTCACTGATGTTTTCCTCACCGGGCATTACCTGTACCTCCTTTCAGAATTAGCACTCAATGCTTGCAAGTGCTAAATTCATACTCCAAATATAACACTATTATTTCCGTTTGTCAAGAGTTTTTGCAAATTTTTTTGCTTTTTTTGACTTTCAACCGTCAAAACGGCAAAAAAGCCGCTCCGCAGGAGAAAATCCCGCAGAGCGGCTCGTGTGTTTTCAGTTCTTTTTGAGAAAAGGAGGCTTGAAATACTGGTACAGAAAGCACGGAATCATTCCGTTATACAGTTTTCGCACCTTGTCTGCCCGTCTGCCAAAAATCGATTCAAACCGCTCGTGAGAGGTCAGAATATAAATCTGCCACGGGGTCAGTGCGGCAAAGGTCTTGCCAATGTCCCGGTAGAGTGCCTCTACCTCCCGCAATTCCATCATTCGTTCCCCGTAAGGCGGATTGCAGATGATTGTGCCGCGCCGGTCGGGGGCGGGCTTTGCGGTTTTTCTGGCATCCTGCCGGAAAAAACGAATGCAGTCCTCCACTCCGGCGCGCACGGCGTTTTCTTTGGCGTAGGTCAGCACCCTTTCGTCGATGTCGGAAGCGAAAATTTCCGGATGTACCTCCCGCCGCTCCTTGTCCCTTGCTTCCTCCTCGGCACGCGCCCAAATGCGGCGGTCAAGAAAATCATAATCCATTGCGGCAAAATGCCTGCCAAGCCCCGGGGCGCGATTGCAAAGAAGCATCGCACTTTCAATCACAATTGTCCCGGAGCCGCAAAAAGGATCCCACAGCAGGTTTTCCGGGCGCAGGTGCGCTGTGAGCGCAAGGGATGCGGCAAGCGTTTCCCGCAGGGGTGCCGCACCCGCCGCCGGGCGATATCCGCGTTTGTGAAGTGCCACGCCGCTGGTATCAATCATCAGTGTGGCAATATCCTTAAAAAGGAAAAATTCAATCTGATACTTAGTGCCGTCCTCCGGCAGGGCTTTTACGCCGTGCGCCGAAAACAGCCGCTCCACTACGGCTTTTTTGATGATGCTCTGACAGTCCGGCACTGAAAAAAGCGTACTTCTGAGCGCGTGACCTTTCACGGGGAAAGCATCCTCGGTGCCGATGAAATCCTCCCACGGGAGGGCGCGTACACCGTCAAACAATTCGGTAAAACTGCGCGCGGGAAACGCGCCGAGCTTCAGATACACCCGCTCCGCACAGCGAAGAAAGACGTTGGCACGGGCAATATCGGCATCCTCACCCGCAAAGGTAACCCGCCCGTCCATCGTGTCCAGGCGGCGAAGCCCCAGTGCGTCAATCTCCTCCCCCAGTTGCTTTTCAAGCCCGAAAAGGCAGGTTGCCACAAATTCTCTCATTGATTTCTCCTCAGCCATTTTTTCAGGTACTCGCCGGTATAGGAGCCGGGAGTTTCCGCCACTTCCTCCGGGGTGCCGCAGGCAACCAGCGTGCCGCCGCCGTCCCCGCCCTCGGGTCCGAGGTCAATGATATAATCGGCGGTTTTAATCACATCCAGATTATGCTCGATTACAATCACGCTGTTCCCTGCGTCCACCAGCCGTTCCAGCATCTGCAACAGCTTTGCCACGTCGTCGGAATGAAGCCCGGTTGTCGGCTCGTCCAATATATAAACCGTTTTTCCGGTACTGCGCTTGGAAAGCTCGGTTGCAAGGCGGATGCGCTGTGCCTCGCCACCCGAAAGCGTGGTAGAGGACTGCCCGATGCCGATATAACCCAGTCCCACGTCATACAGCGTTTGCAGCTTGCGTTTGATGGAGGGAATCCCGTCAAAGAAGGTCAGCCCCTCCTCCACGGTCATATTCAGCACATCGGAAATATTCTTTCCTTTATAATGCACGTCCAGCGTATCGCGGTTGTAACGCTTGCCGTGGCAGACATCGCATTTCACATACACATCGGGCAGGAAATGCATTTCAATCTTCTTTACGCCGTCACCCTCGCAGGCTTCGCACCGCCCGCCCCGCACGTTGAACGAAAACCTTCCGCTGGTATACCCTTTTGCTTTTGCATCCTTGGTTTTGGCAAACAAATCGCGGATTTCGCCGAAAAGCCCGGTATAGGTGGCGGGATTGGAGCGCGGGGTACGCCCGATGGGGCTTTGGTCAATATCAATCACCTTATCCGCAAATTCCAGCCCCTCCACGCGGTCGTGAGGGCCGGGATAGGCAATGGCGCGGTTCAGCCGCGAGGCAAGCACGGGGTAAAGAATCCCGTTGATCAACGAGGATTTTCCGGAGCCGGAAACACCCGTTACACAAACAAATTCGCCAAGCGGAATGTCCACCGTAAGGTTTTTGAGGTTGTGGAGTTTCGCCCCCACCACGCGCAGAGCGTGGCCGTTTCCTTTTCTTCGCGTTTCCGGAACCGGGATTTTCTTTCTGCCGGAAAGATACGCACCCGTGACGGAATCCGGATTTGCCATAATCTCGGCAGGAGTGCCGGTTGCCACGATTTCGCCGCCGCGGATACCGGCACCGGGCCCCACGTCCACGATATAGTCTGCCGCTTCCATCGTCTCCTCGTCGTGCTCCACTACAATTACGCTGTTACCGAGATCCCGCAGACTGCACAGCGTGCGGATCAGCTTGCCGTTATCGCGCTGATGAAGCCCGATGCTCGGTTCGTCCAGAATATACAATACGCCCGTGAGCGCGGAGCCGATCTGTGTGGCAAGGCGGATGCGCTGTGCTTCCCCGCCCGAAAGCGTGCCGGCTTTGCGGGAAAGCGTGAGATAATCCAAGCCCACACTGACCAAAAAGCCGAGCCGCGCACGCACCTCTTTGAGAATCTCCCGCGCGATGGTCATTTCGGTATCGCCGAGCCGCAGGTCATCCAAAAACACCAACGCCCGTTTGACCGACTGATTGCAGAATTCATAAATGTTCAGCCCGCCAACCGTGACCGACAGTACCTCGGGCGACAGGCGTTTGCCGTGGCAGACGGGACACGGCGCATCCTCCACAAACTCCTGATAATACTCCTGCCCGCTCATTTTCATTCGGGTCTCAATCATTTTGACAAGGCCCTCGAATTTCACCAGCTGTTCGTGCCGCTCCTTGGCGTAATAGCGCACGATATGGTATTTTTCATCCCCGGAGCCGTAGAAAAGAACGTGCCGCTGTTTTTCGGTAAAATCCTTTACTGGAGTATGCAGGGTAAAGCCGAACCGCTCCCCCACTGCGGCAAACAGCGGACCGTTCCAGCTCTCCTCCTCCAGTGTTTTGAAGCCGTTGACGGCAATGGCACCCTCCGAGAGCGACAGCGAATCGTCCGGAACCAGCTTGCGCACCGCAATCGTCTGCATTTCACCAAGCCCCGCACAATGCGGACACGCCCCTTGCGGATTGTTGAAGGAAAACATTCTCGGCTCCAGCTCTCCGAAGGAAATTCCGTGTTCCTCACACGCGTAATTCTGCGAAAAGGAAAGTGCCTCGGGTGCCTCCTCTCCGTCCCTTGCCACGGGAACGATCAGGAGCGTACCGCCCGACAGGGACAGTGCCGTTTCCACCGAGTCACCAAGTCTTGCGCGGATGTCGCCTTTGTTAATGAGGCGGTCAATCACCACCTCGATGGTGTGCTTGACGTTTTTATCCAGTTTGATCTCCTCGGAAAGGTCATACAGGTTGCCGTCCACCCGCACACGGGTATAGCCGCTTTTCCGTGCATCGGCAAGGACCTTTTCGTGCATGCCTTTCTGTGCGCGCACCACGGGGGCAACCACCAGAAAACGCGTTCCCTCCGGCAAGGCGAGAATCCGGTCTACAATCTGATCCTTGGAC
>CAKSPL010000116.1 GCA_934481325.1 uncultured Eubacteriales bacterium
CTTTCACCGAGAGTGCCAGCACAATATTCTGCCGCACAATCGCCAGCGTTTTGCGCGCCTGTCTGATTGCACGGGCAATCTTGCGCGGGTCGTCGTCCATCAGCACCACGTCGGCGGCTTCAATCGCCGCGTCGGAGCCGAGCGCACCCATTGCAATTCCCACGTCCGCGCGGGAAAGCACCGGTGCGTCATTGATTCCGTCCCCCACAAACGCCACGCCGCCGCGGCGCGGGGCATTCAGCAATGCCTCAACCTCGTTCACCTTGTCGGCGGGCAACAATTCGGCGTGATATTCCGTCAGTCCCAGCTCCTTCGCCACCGATTCCGCCACCGCACGGCGGTCACCCGTCAGCATTACGGTGCGCCGCACGCCGGCCTCCTGCAAGCCCTTGATGGCTTCCGCCGCACCGGGCTTGAGCGTATCGGAAATCAGAACAGCCCCCATATACGAGCCGTTTTTCGCAATGTGTATCACCGTTCCGACCGGAAGATCGGTCAGCACCTCGTCAATGCCGGATTCGTGCATCAGCTTGCCGTTGCCCACGGCAATCTCGTCACCGTTGACGGTGGCAACCACGCCACGCCCGGCAACCTCACGCACCTCACCCACGGAAAGGAGCGAAAGTCCTTTTTCCGCCGCCGCACCAAGGAGTGCCTTGCCCACCGGGTGCGTGCTGTGCGCCTCCGCCGAGGCACCCAGCAGCAGCAGTTCTTTTTCCGTGATCCCCTCGGACGCGCCGTGTTTTGCAGGATAAACCCCCGCCACCTCGAAATTGCCTCGGGTAAGAGTTCCGGTTTTGTCAAACGCGCAGATCTCGGTGCGTGCCAGTGCCTCCAAATCCTTGGAGCCTTTAATCAGCACCCCGAAACGGGAAGCCCCGCCGATCCCGCCGAAGAAAGCCAGCGGAACCGAAATGACCAGTGCGCAGGGGCAGGAAACCACCAAAAAGGTCAACGCGCGGGTCAGCCACAGGGTAAAATTACCCGCAAAATCCCCGCTGAAAATCGGGGGCAAGAACGCGAGCAGCACCGCCGCAATCACCACCGCAGGGGTGTAATAGCGCGCGAAACGCGTGATAAACTGCTCGCTTTTGGATTTCTTGGCGGCGGAATTTTCCACCAGCTCCAATACTCTTGCCACAGTGGACTCACCGTATACGGAGCTTACCCGCACCGTCAGCACGCCGGAAAGGTTGGTGCATCCGCTGATGACCCTGTCGCCGGGCGTCACCGCGCGGGGCGCGGATTCTCCGGTCAGTGCCACGGTGTCAAGATCGGAATTTCCGGTCAGCACCTCGCCGTCCAACGGCACGCGATCGCCGGGGCGCAGGAGGATGGTCTCCCCCACCGCCACGGATTCGGGCGAAACCTCGCTTTCCACCCCGTCACGCACCACAATCGCCACATCCGGGCGAATGTTCATCAGTGCGGAGATGGACTTGCGACTTTTACCGACCGCCACGCTCTGGAAAAGCTCCCCTGTCTGATAAAACAGCATCACGAAGGAAGCCTCGGCAAACTCCGCCTCACCGGCAGGCAGAAAACCGACCGCCAGTGCGCCCACGGTTGCCACACACATCAGAAAGTTTTCATCAAACACCTGCCCGTGCGCAATGTTGCGCGCGGCGCGCCACAGCACGTCGTACCCCGCTACAAAATAGGCAGGGAGGTAGAGCAACAGCAACGCCCAAAGCGGTGCCTCGGCGAGAACGGTTTTTTCCAAGATGAACGCAACCGCCAACAGCCCCGCCGAGAGGAATATCCGGTTGCGCATCTTTTTTTGCTTGCGGCTCATTTTGTGTGAATCGTGCAGTCAGGCTCCACCTTATGGCAAACCTTGACCGCCGCCTTGAGAACCTTGTCAAAAATATCGTCCGGTGCTTCCAGCGTCATTTTCTGTGCAATAAAATTGACGGAAACATCGGTCACGCCCTCAATGCGGCGTACGGCGTCTTCCATTTTGGCGGCGCAGTTGGCACAATCCAGGTCTTCCAGTTCAAATACCTTTTTCATTGTTTTATCTCCTTTGAATTATATATTCCGGTGAGCACCCTCACCGATGTGTTCCATACCCTGCCCTAAAATCGTACGCACGTGGTCGTCCGCGAGGAAGTAATACAGGGTGCGCCCCTCGCGCCGGTAGTCCACCAGCTTTGCCGCCCGCAGGATGCGCAGCTGATGCGAGATGGCGGAAAGCGTCATCCCCAACAGCCCCGCAATGCCGCACACGCAAAGCTCGGATTCAAAAAGTGCGTACAGGATTTTGATGCGCGTGCTGTCCCCAAAGGTTTTGTAAAGCTCCGCGAGATCGATCAGCGCGTCCTCCGGCGGCAGTGCCGCCCGCACCTCACCCACTGCTTCCTCGTGATTGTGCCGCGGATGGTGCGTTTTTTCGGTCTTTTTTTCCATATCCGCTCCTTTCAAACAAATAGTTGAATAATTGTTCAACCATTTACACTCACAGTATAATCCGCCCGCCGGCATTTGTCAAGGGGGTTTCAAAAATTTTTTAATTTTATGACGGGGCTTGATTTTGCGGGGGGATTCCGTTATAATGAGAGAACGAGGCGGCACGCCCGATAAACGGCACGCCTTATAACTGATGAAGAAAACCGGAGGTCACAACGATGGAAAAGCTCTCTCTCGGCATTGCCTATCACGGCAACCGGATGCCGCACCACGCAAAAGCGGATTTTGAGGATATGGCGGCAAACGGGATTGACACCGTGGTACATATGCTTTCGCATACCGACTGGAACCGCCACCTGAAGGTGATGAAGGAGCTGGTGGAGGCAACCCGCGAGTGCGGGATGGATGTGTGGGTAGACAACTGGGGCATTGCCGGCTCCCCCGGGGATACCGCGCATTTTCTCGGCTATCACCCGGAGGCACATATGATTTATTCGGACGGTAGCTTTGACCCGCGCCGCCCGTGCCTGTATCACCCGGCGTTCCGCGCGTTTACCAGGGAGTGGGTAGACGCGGCGGCTTTTATCGGCGGGGAAACCATCTTTTGGGATGAGCCGCACCTGCCGCTGAAAAAAGCGGACGGCAAAACCTTTTACGCCTGCACCTGCCCCACCTGTCGGGAGCGTTTTTTTGCCCGTTACGGGCACGAAATGCCGGAGGAGCCGACCGACGAAACGATGGAATTCGGTGCGGAGTCGGTTGTGGACTACTTCCGGGAGATGACCGAATACAGTGCCTCCAAAGGGATGAAAAACACGGTCTGCGTGATGCTTGGCACTTACGGAATGAATCTGGAAAACGCCGGGCGCGTGGCGGCACTGCCGCATATGGCAAGCATCGGCTCCGACCCCTATTGGATTGACACGCAAAAAAAGAACCCCGGGCTTGACGTATACGATTTTGTATACGAAGCCACGAGGCAGAACCTCGCCTTTGCGAGCGAGCACGGAAAGGATCACAACGTGTGGATTCAGACCTATCAGAACCCGCGCGGGAGGGAAGAGGACATTATCGAAGCCACCGAGGCGGCATATGATGCCGGTGCGCGCACCATTCTTGCGTGGGGATACTACGGGAGCGAATCCAACGATTACGGTGCCGAAAACGGCGCGCTGGTGCGCGCCAAGACCTTTGAGGCGTTCCGCCGCATCCGTGACCGCCACCGCGACGAATACTTTTCCGCCAAACGCCGCCTGCGGCGGGGCTGATAGGCTTCCGCGCCGCCTGCGGACTCCGTCTTCGGCAGCGGCTAACAGGCTCACGCGTTACTTTGGGTACACACATCCAAAATCCGGCATCAACCGTATGCCCGCCTACGCCGCCCGTACCGCCTGCGCCACCTGCGGACTCCGTCTTCGACGGCGGCTGATAGGCTGTCCGGCACCTGCGGACTCCGTCTTCGACGGCGGCTAACAGGCTCACGCGGTTTCTTGGGTTCGCACGCCCAAAATCCGGCATCGGCTATGTAACATTTCCGGAAGGAACGGGGGAGGGACTTTTTGTAAAAAGTCCCTCCCCCGCGTTCTCCCTTGGCGTTTTCGGCAAAGGGGCGCGCCGTATGCGCCCTTTGCACCGCATTATTTGTACAGCTTCAACGTTTCGTTATAGCTTTTCACAATCTCCCGCAGGAGGTCAAACTGCGTAAAATCCACCGGGTACGCAATGTTGATTTCCCGCATCATACTAAGGTTTTCCACGGGCAAGGTTACGATCTTGCCCTTTTTGCATTCGTCCAGGCACGCACTGCGGGCAAGGATGGAAACGCCGAAATTACGGCGGATCAGATCCTTGATGGTGGCAATATTGTCCACCTCCAGAATCACGTTGAAATCATTGATGCTCATATTGTTGCTTTCCAGGTGTGCCATAAACAGATTTCGCGTGCCGGAGTTGGGCAGGCGCAAAATCATCCGTTCCTTTTTCAGTTCTCCCAGCGTAACCATTCCCTTTTGCGCAAACGGATGGTCGGGAGCCACCGCCAGCACCAGATAGTCGGTGTCCATCAGCAGATACCGGATGCCGGGGTCGGAGGTTCTGCCCTCCACAATTGCAAGGTCAATTTCATAGGTTTTCAGCATACTATAAAGATTATTTATAGAATCCGTAATCATTTTGATGTTTACGCCCGGATTTGCGG
>CAKSPL010000117.1 GCA_934481325.1 uncultured Eubacteriales bacterium
CAACGGGGGAAATCGTGACAGAAAAATCCGGCAACCTCAACCTCGGTATTCCCGGAATTATGTATGTCGGCGGCATTTCGGGCGTCATCGGCGGGTTCTTTTATCAGACCTCGGTCAAAACCGTTCACGCATTTCCGGCAATTCTGATTCCGCTTTTGAGTTGCCTGTTGGGGTCGCTTCTTGCCTCTCTGATTTATTCCTTCCTCACCATCACTCTGCACGCCAATCAGAATGTAACCGGTCTTGCCCTTACCACCTTCGGCGTGGGCTTCGGCAACTTTTTCGGCGGATCGCTGATTAAAATCACCAAGAGCGAGGTTCCGTTCCTTGCTCTGGGCAAAATTGCAAAGTACTATCACAAGAGCCTGCCGTTTGCCGAAAAGCTCGGTTGGTTCGGCACAATGTTCTTCTCTTACGGGTTCCTGGTTTATCTTGCGGTCGTGCTTGCGATTGTGGCAACCGTGATGCTGAAAAAAACCCGCGTGGGGCTTCATCTGCGTGCCGTGGGTGAAAATCCTGCCACGGCAGACGCGGCAGGCATCAATGTTACCGGATATAAATATTTTGCTACCTGTATTGGCGGGATGATTGCCGGGCTTGGCGGGCTGTACTTCATTATGGACTATTCCGGCGGTATCTGGTCCAATAACGGCTTTGGCGACCGCGGCTGGCTTGCCATTGCGATTGTAATCTTTGCCATCTGGCGTCCCAACCTGGCAATTTTCGCTTCTTATCTTTTCGGCGGGTTGTATATCCTTTTCAATTACATCAATGCGAAAATGCAGCTGCTGCCGATTATTCAGATGATCCCTTATGTTGTAACAATCGCGGCACTGATTCTTACCAGTGTGCGTAAAAAGCGCGAAAATCAACCCCCGGCAAGCCTTGGGCTTTCCTACTTCCGCGAGGAACGCTGAGCTCTGCCGCAAAAAACTCCCCCGCCATATGGCGGGGGAGTTTTTTGCTTTTTTTAAGGTGCCGCCGCGCAATTCAGGCGGTGCCTTAATAGAGTTTGGTGTATTCAGAGTAACTCAGGATTACTGCACCGTCCCGGAATTCAAAGTATTCCGCAGGGCTACCGCAAAAGAATACGCCCGTGATGTTTTTGGCACTCAGCGCGGTTTTGTCGGTGCGGCGGATAATCATCAGATCCCGATCCGTGTCAATCGTGATGGTATATCCGGAGCTGTCCACATTTTTGGAGGTTGCGATAAATCCGCAATCGGCGGATTTGCTTTCCGTAACCGTCAGTACGTCACCGAGGTATTTGGAGAGGAAATTCCGCTGATCCGCCGTGTAGGGGGAGTATCCGCCCTCGGTTTCGTATTGATAAAATTCTGTTCTCGTTGCGCTGATATCGGAAAGTGCGGCACCCGCAAGTCCGTATATGGTCACTCCGTTTTTGGGCGTTTTGTCCGCATAGAAAGTGACGGAGGTCCCGTCGGAATAGCATACGGTGATGTAGCCTGTTGCGATGTATTCCAGCGTGTAGTGGTTTTCGTAAATATTGGCGATGGAGCCGGCAAACAGCGCACTGTCCGTGCCTTGATCATACCAGGCACCCGCCACAACGTTCAGGTGCTTTTTGCTGTTGGCGGCAATGGACGCCAGCGTCAGCTCGTTTCCAAGGGCGTCAAGATAAAATTTCGGCACAATCAGGGTTCCTCTCGTAAGGGTCACACCGGGGATTGCCGCCAGCGCATCGTATTCCGCAAGGTTTACCTCGGTGAGAAACCGGATTCCCTCGGAGCCGGAAACAAGGCGCACCGTGTTGCCCGCGGAGGACATATGAAGGTATTTCGGGGTCAGCGTGCCGCTCTCGCCTGCTTTTACATTCAGTGTGCCGCCTACCGGGAGAAGTACGTCCTTGCCACCCACGGTGCCACTCCAACCGATCAGTGCGTCATTTGATTGAAGCATCGGTGCCTTTACCGTGATGTCGGTGTCCTTTGCCGTGCTCATCACGCGCATCGGTTTGCCGTTCTCGGAAAAGACGATGCCGCCGCCCGCATTCTGCATTGCGGTGTAATCCGTCATAAACTCGGCAAGGCGTTTTTCAAAGTAGGGAAGCATATAATTCATCCCTTTGATGTTCATATGACTGCCGTCCGTCGGGGTTTGCGCATAGGTAAGGCGGAAGGAGGCATCCTGAATGTACACCGGCACCACGTCTGTGCTGTTGGTGTTCAGCATTTTTACACGGTCATTGTCAAGCGAGGCAACGTAGTTGCAGAACGCTTCGGCATAATCGTTGCTGGTATGCCCGGCGGAGTTTGCTTTGTTATAGTTGGGGTATCCCTCCAATTGCCAGGGGTTCAGACACACAATCAGCGCATTGGGGAACTTTTGCAGTAGCCCTTTTATCACAGTGTCGATGGCACCGTAGAAGGTTTTCGTGGTGGTATCGCCAAGCGTACCAATCGGTGTTTGCTGATTATAGTCGTTTCGTCCGCCTTCAAAGAGTACCAGTGCCGTGTTCTCGGAACCCTGCATCTGATTCCAGCGGTTGACCATAGGATTGTATTTGGCGGTGTTTCCGGAGGAGTCGGAAATGGCACTGCCGTTGATGCCCTGATTGTAGAAGGTCATTCCGTAGAGGTCGGCAAGCAGCTTCGGCCACACAAAGGTCTTGTCAATCCCGTTGCCGGCAAAGTAACTGTCACCGATAATGGTCATTTCCTTGCCTGCAAACAGGGAAGAATAGGTGCCGAGTGTGGAAGTCAGCTGAGGCAGGAAAGTCCCGCTTACGGTGCCGGGGGCGGTGTTCAGCGTTGCGGAGGAAATCACGTAGACCGCAGGCGCGATAAAGGAGGTGGAACCCTTGTTTACAGTGCCTTGGTTTGCCCCGTCGGAACGGATGGACAGGCGGAGGTATTCCACGTTTTTGGTGGTGTAGTAGTAATAGGTGCGGGAGCCGTCCGGGTTATTGACATAGCAGGCGGAGTTGCCGCCGTCAAGGTTGGCACCCTCTGTGTCTACCGTGGTCAGCGCATTGTTTTCGGAGGTAAAGGAGGAGAACACATAGGCACCCGCGCTGGCAAATCCGCCGGCATCGGTGAACATCACAAGACTGCCCTTGCCGAAAACCGGGATGATATTGGTGTATTTGTAAGCGGTTCCGCCGTCTTTGATGGTATTGACGGAGTTTTCTCCGTTGGCGGCAGAGCCTACGTATCCGGCGTTCCAGATTACCGAGCGGGTAAACAGAATATATTCCGGGTCGTAATAAGCCTTTGCCAGCGTGGCATCTCCCCCGCCGTTTTCCGTAATGGTAATAGTGGGAAATGTTTCGGGCAATTTGTTATTTGCCGCACCGGAGTAATAGGAAAGGCGTACGTATTCATTGTCGTAGGAGGAGGTGTAAAAGTATTCGTAGGTTTTGCCGTTTACGGTCTGCCAGGCGGTGTTATGATCCTGATCATCGCCGGGGCAACCGTAGCCAAGGCGGAAGGAATTGTCGGGGTCCCGTTGCCACACCGAGAAAACATAAGCATTTCCGGAGGCGGCTTTGGTGATGGATGTGCCGCCAATCGTTACCCTGAACGAGATTTTGGTTCCCGCTTTTTTCAAAAGAATCGGTGCGGAGTAGGAGTATCCCGTACCACCCTGCACAATCGTATCCCGGTTGCTGACCGTGCCGTGTACCGAGGAGCCGATGTAGCCCGAGAACCACAGCGTGTTGGCAAGCGTCCCGTCGGAGCCGACGGCGGAATCCCCTACATATACCGTAGGGCATACCTCACTGCCGGGTGTGCCGTAACAGCCGAGCCGGATGTGTTCGTTATCCTTTTGCGTGGTGTAGGTATAGGTTACTTCTTTTTTGGAGGAATTGTACACGGCAATGCTACTGCTTTTTACGCCCACCCCCGCGATGTTGGTGCCGTCAAGGTCAATTACCCAACTGCCGTTTTCCTGCTTCCAGGAAGAAATGATGTAAGCATTGATCGACACCGCACCTACCAGATTGTTTTTGCTGTCGTAAAAAGCCTTATCGGTGAATGAAATACTGGTGCCGGCGTGCGGAACGGTCAGAATATCGGAGTAGCGGTAGGAGCTCGCTTTTCCGCCGCTGTTGTTGACGATTTTGTTGGTATGACCGTAGGCATTGACGGAAGAACCTACAAATCCGTAATGCCAGACCACGTTGGTCACAATGCCGTTTTCGGTGACAATCTCTGTGGCACCCGTTTCCGCAAAGGCGGGGAGAACAGCCATCACGGATGTCAGCAGGAGTACGACGGCAAGAAACAGTGCCGTTTTTTTGAAGAATTTCGGTTTATTCATAAAATTCCTCCCGTGAAAAGATTTCAAGTTTTATTATACCATTGTTTTTGTGCGGTGTCAATCAAAATGTGTTCAAAAATGCAAAGAACTTGTTCAAAAACACAAATTTAACTTTTCGCCGGTTTTCCGCGGCAAAAACACTCTCCCACAGATAAAAAATCCGTAACCCGCAAAAAAGTAAGAAAAAAGGGCTTGACAAAAGGGCGGCTTTCTGATATAATATATTCGTTTCGGGGCATTAGCGCAGTTGGGAGCGCACAACACTGGCAGTGTTGGGGTCAGGGGTTCGAATCCCCTATGCTCCACCA
>CAKSPL010000118.1 GCA_934481325.1 uncultured Eubacteriales bacterium
CAAGCCCGGTTCAAAACGGGCGCGGTATGCGCCGCCCGGTTACAGGAGAATACAGATCAAGCCGCCCGCACCCTCGTTGATAATGCGCGAAAGCGTTTCGGCGAGCTTTTGTCTTGCCTCCGGGGGCATATGCTCCAGCTTGCGGCAAAGCCCGTCACTGACCAACTCATACAGGCTCTTGCCAAACATATTGGACTGCCAGAGCTTTTGCGGGTCGCTCTCAAATTCTTCGAGAATCCCCCGTACAAACTCCTCGGACTGCTGCTCGGTCCCCACGATCGGGTTAATCTCGGTTTCGATATCGGCTTTAATCAGATGCAACGACGGTGCCGTGGCGCGCAGTCGCACGCCGTATCCGCCGGACTGCTTCACGATGGTGGGCTTGGCAAGGCGCAGATCCTCTACCTCCGGCATCACAATTCCGTATCCGTCACGCTCGGCGGATTCCAGCGCATTTGCCACCCGCTCGTATTTCCTGCGGATGTCGGTCAGGTCACGCAGGAGGCAAAACAGCTTGCCCTCGTCTCCCACTGTTTCCCCTGTCAGGTCACTGATTACGTCAAAGTAAAGGGATGGGGCAAACGTGATTTTCACGCTCGCCGTTCCGCTGCCCATATCCAGCGTTTCGGGCGTTACCTGCTCCACGTATTCGTTTTCCGCAAGCGCGGAAAATACGCGCTCCACGTCATCCATACGGGTAACATCGCCCGCAAGGCGGCAAATGTCCCCCATCACGGAGCGTGAAATCAGATGCTCCTCTCCCAGTGCGCGCACCCATACCGGCAGGCACAGCCGCACCGCGCTGACCGGAAACTCCCCCAGCACCATTCCGAGAATCCCGCGGATATCGTCCGCCGTGAGCGACAGACAGTTGACCAATGCCACGGGGACGCCGTATTTTTCTTCCAGCTCCGCCGCCAGCGCGCGGGATTTTTTGCCTGCGGGGTCGCCGGAATTGAGAATCACGGCAAAGGGTTTGCCCATTTCCTTCAATTCCTTCACCAGCCGTTCCTCTGCCTCCACATAGGAGGAACGCGGAATCTCCCCTACCGTGCCGTCCGAGGTAACCAGCATTCCGATGGTGGCGTGTTCGCTGATGACCTTATGTGTGCCGAATTCCGCCGCCTCCGAAAACGGCATCGGCTCCTCCTGCCACGGCGTGTGAACCATCCGCACGGCTCCGTCCTCGGTATCGCCCAACGCCTCCGGAATCATATAACCCACGCAGTCAATCATCTTGACACGCAGTGCCACACCGCCGTCCAATGTGAGCGGAACCGCCGCATCGGGTACGAATTTCGGCTCGGTCGTCATCACGGTTTTGCCCGCCGCGCTCTGGGGCATTTCGTCCCTGGCGCGTTCCCGGTCGTAGCCGCCGTCCATATTGGGGAGAACCAGCTCCTGCATAAAGCGCGTGATAAAGGTGGATTTTCCGCTGCGCACAGGTCCTACCACACCGATATAGATGTCGCCCCCCGTGCGTTCGGCAATATCCTGATAAATGGATTTCTGTGTCATATTCGCACCCTCCGGTTTCTTTGCAATTCGCTACACTCTATGCGCCGCCGGCGGCGGATATGACAAAAAGGGCTTCCGCAATTGCGGAAGCCCTTTTTTGTATGGCAATTACCAGTTTGCGGTCAGTGCTTTGCGGTTGGCATAAATATAATTGATGCCAGAAAGCAGGGTAAACACCAGCATCACCGCCGTGGTCAGCCACGAGAGCGGATAGAAATGCGCAAAGAAGTATGCGGGGTCCAGATAACAAAGGAGCAGGTCGAGATACGGCTCAATCATCAGGGTACAGATGCAGATGATCTGCGAAACGGTTTTGATTTTGCCCAGCATATTTGCCGCCACTACCTTGCCGCTGGAACTGACCAATACCAGCCGGAGCGAAGTAATGGCAAGTTCACGGAAGATCAGCAGAATCACCGCCACAAACAGTACCACGGCAAAGGGCGTTGCATATCTCAGCCCGTAATATTCCGGATTCATTATACGGAACAACAGCACCATAAAGGTGCCGATCACCATAAATTTATCTGCCACGGGATCCATAAATTTGCCGAAATCGGTAATCAGATTCCGGGAGCGGGCAATTTTTCCGTCCAGCATATCCGTAAGGGAGGTGAGGATAAACAGAACCGTTCCCACGGCAAGGCAAATCTCCCAGCGCAACACGCTTTGCGGCAATAACAGCACTGCCATCACCACGGGAACGAGGCAAAGACGAAGCATCGTCAGCTTGTTGGGCAGATTCATTTTACTCATTGCTTTTTCTCCTTTGATAAAATTGCACGCCCGAAGAGGTCATAGTCCACCGCCTCCCGGATTTTTACGTCAATCATACTGCCCGGTGCCACCCGGCGATCGGCTTTGAAATAAATCTTGCCGTCAATATCGGGGGCATCCGCGGCAGAGCGGCCGAAGTGCGCCTCGCTCACGGGGTCGTAATCCTCCGTCAGCACACGGATGGTTTTGCCGATTTTTTCCTCAATCTGCTCGGCATTGATCTGCATTTGCAGCTTCATCAGGATATCCATTCTGTCCTGCTTGGTCTGCTCGTCAATCTGCCCGTCCATCGTGGCGGCAGGTGTCCCCTCCTCCGGAGAGAAGGTAAACACACCCATATGCTCAAAGCGTTGCTCCTCCACAAAGCGGCACAGCTCCTCAAAGTCCTCCTCGGTTTCCCCGGGAAAGCCCACGATAAAGGTCGTACGGATGACAATGCCGGGTATCTCGCGGCGCAATTTCGCCAACACCTCACGGATCATTTTGCTGTCGCCGTGGCGGTTCATCCGTTTCAGCACGGGGTCGGCAATATGCTGCAGGGGCAGATCAATGTATTTCACCACACGGTCGTTGTCGCGCAATTCCGCAATCAGCTCATCCGTAATTTTGTCCGGATAGCAATAAAGAATACGCAACCACGGAATGGCGGTTTCCTCGGTGATACGGTGCAACAGCTCGTGCAGGCGGTAAGAACCGTACAAATCCTTGCCGTAGCGGGTCACATCCTGTGCGATGACGTTCAATTCCTTCACGCCAAGGCTTTCCAGATCCTTTGCTTCCCCAATCAGCTCCTCCATCGGTCGACTGCGATAGCGACCGCGGATGGAGGGGATTGCACAATAAGTACAGCGATTGTCGCACCCCTCCGCCACTTTCAGATAGGAAAAATACTCCGGCGTGGTCAGCACACGGTCCCCGCCGAGGCGCACGCCGTTTTTGTCGTCAAACGACGCATATTTCGGCACTTTTTTGTCGGCAAGGCGTTTGGTTACGCTCTCCACCGCTTCCACGATGTGATGGATGCTCCCGACACCGAGGAGCGCATCCACCTCGGGCAATTCCGTAAAAATATCCTCGCGGTACCGCTCTGCAAGGCAACCCGTTACTATAATGGCTTTCAGGCTTTTGTTCTGCTTCAGCCACGCCACATCGAGGATGTTGTCAATCGCTTCTTTTTTCGCGCTTTCGATAAAAGCGCAGGTGTTTACCACCACAATATCCGCTTCGGTTTCGTCAGGGGTGATTTCATAGCCCGCGCTGACCAGCTCGTGCAGCATTACCTCGGTATCCAGTTGGTTTTTGGAGCAACCGAGTGAAATGAATCCGATTTTCATAGTTTCCTTCTTTCTGCAAACACTACAAATACACCATTATTTTATCATATGGGGGGCAAAATGTCAACGGATTTTTCAAAAGGAGGGCAAAAAGAGAAAAAAAACCGCCTGGCGCGGCGCGTTTTTGACCCCGATTTTGCCACGTTGCTGACGCTGTGCGCCCTCGCCGCCGTAACGCCCCTTTTGGTGCTTGCCAACATAAAAGTGGGTTTTCTCATACCGTATGCCGCCTATTTGCTGGCTTTGTATGTACTGACGGTGCTTTTCCTGCGCCTGCCCCGGCTTTTTCTTGCCCAAAAGGAGAGCCTTGCACCGCGCGCACTTTTGCGGGCATTGCAAAGCGATACGGCAAGGGCGAGGCTCTCTCTCCCCTTCGGAACGCTTGCCAACCTTTCCTTTGCGGCATTCCGTTTGGTCACGGGGTTGTTTTATCAATCCTTTTGGTTTGCGGCAGAAGCGATTTTTTATATTATTCTCAGTCTGATTCGCACACTGCTCGGCAAAGAGACCGTTGGGGCGGTGTCCGCCGCCGCAAAATGGAAAACCGCCCGCCGCGCCGCACGGCTCCTTTTACTGCTGGATATCTCTCTCGGGGGATTGGTGCTTGCGGTACTGCTTGAGGAGCAAAAAATCATTTACCCCGGATACGTGTTGAGTATTTCGGCAATTTTCACGGTTTTTCGGGTCTTTCTCACCACGCGGCAGATTTTGCATTTCCGCAAAAAGGAATACCCCTCCCTGCTCACCGCCAAAGCACTTTCGCTTTGCGGCTCAATGCTTTCGGTTTTCACCACACAGGTCACTTTTCTTTCATGGGTGGGGGGCAATGCCGTGCCGATTCTCAACGCCGCCACAGGCGGCGGCGTTTTTCTTGCTCTGCCCGCCATTTCACTGGCACTTTCCAAAAAAGCGAAACGACACGGTGCGTAAC
>CAKSPL010000119.1 GCA_934481325.1 uncultured Eubacteriales bacterium
GGCAAGAGAAAAGGAAAAAGAACCGGACACCGCCGAGATTGCTGCAAGACTCGGCGAGAGCAAGGAGGCAGTGACACAGGCACTGGAAGCAATCGTGGAGCCGATTTCGCTGTTTGAGCCGGTATACAGTGAAAACGGGGATTCCATCTATATTATGGACCAGCTCAGCGATAATTCGGTCAGTGACGAAAGATGGCTTGAAAATATCGCCCTGCGGGATGCGATGAGCAAGCTGTCGGAGCGGGAGCGGGGGATTATCGAGATGCGCTTTTATCAGAACAAAACCCAAATGGAAATTGCGGAAAGCATCGGGATTTCCCAGGCGCAGGTGTCAAGGCTTGAAAAAGGTGCACTGAACAAAATGCGGGAATATCTTTGATTTTGCCTACCCCGGGCAAGAAAAAAAGCAAAACAGCCTGCCCAAACGGCGAAAGCCGGTTGTGGCGGGCTTTTTTTGCCTCCGGTGAGCCCGCCTTGACTTTGACACGGCATTTTTGATATGATATAATAAAAACAACAACCCGGACGGCAAAACCCGCCCGGCTGTTTTTGAAGGAGGTGATTTCATACATGGAGGAGACTGCCGACGGCGACAGCGACACAAGTAACCTTTTCCCCAATGTTTCTTTCCGTGTAGCTTTATGCAGTGATATCTGACACACACGGGTAATGAAAAGAAACAAAGGAGAATTTTTGATATGTTTGTTCCCATATTACTGCTGGTTGTTCTGATTTTTCTCAATGCAGTTTTCGCCAGTGCGGAAATTGCGGTGATTTCACTCAACGAGGCCAAGTTGAAGCATATGGCGGAGGAAGGCAACCGCGGTGCCAAAAAGCTGATGAAGCTGACCGCCCAGCCTGCCAAATTTCTTGCCACAATACAGGTCGCTATCACCTTGGCGGGGCTTTTACAAAGTGCTTTTGCCGCGGAGAATTTCGCCGCACCGCTGACGGCGTGGTTGCTTTCCCGCGGTGTGCCGATTTCACCCGCGGTACTCAAAAGTGTTATCATTGTGCTGATTACCTTGGTACTGGCTTACTTTACCTTGGTATTCGGTGAGCTGGTGCCGAAACGTCTTGCAATGAAAAAGGCGGAAAAAATGGCACTCGGAATGTCCGGGATGCTGTACGGTGTTTCCAGGATTTTTGCGCCGCTGGTGTGGCTTCTGACGGTTTCCACCAATGGGGTGCTCCGCCTTTTCGGCATCAGCCCGGAGGAAGAGGAGGAACCGGTTACCGAGGAGGAAATCCGCCTGATGTTAAGCGAGGGCGAGGAGCAGGGAAATATTGAAACTGCGGAAACCGAACTGATTGAAAACGTGTTTGAATTCAACGATATTGCGGCAGATGAAATCTGCACCCATCGGGTCAATACCGTAATCCTGCGGATGGAGGACGACGACGCGGCGTGGCGGAAAACGATAATGGAAACCCGCCATACCAGGTACCCGATCTGTCGCGGAGATGCGGATGAGGTGCTGTATATTCTGGATACAAGGGATTATTTCCGCCTGACGGACATCGGGCGGGAGAACGTGCTGAAAAACGCAACCGAGCCGCCGTTCTTCGTGCCTGCGGGAATCAAGGCAAATGTGCTTTTCCGGAAAATGCAGGAGAAAAAGTGCTTTTTTGCCGTATTGCTGGATGAATACGGCGGTGTTGCCGGCGTGGTGACCCTGCACGATCTGACCGAAACATTGCTCGGCGAGCTGAAAGAGCCGGAGGAGGAACCTTCTCCGGAGGTTGTGCGAAATGCAGACGGCAGCTTTTCCGTACTCGGCACCGTGCCGTTGACAGATGTGGCAAAAGCGTTGCAGTTGGATTTCGGCGAAACAGAAAGCGAGACATTTGGCGGGTATATTACCTGCCTGATCAATCGCGTACCGGATGACGGGGAATGCTTTACCTGTGCGGATGCACATATGGAAATCCGCGTAATGGAAGTCAAAAATCATATCATCGGCGAAACGCAGGTGCGCCTGATTGCCTGACCAACAGATAAAAAACTCCCGTGGCAGATGCCACGGGAGTTTTTTTGCTTATCAGCCGAGTCTCTTTTCCAGTGCGTCCAGCTCCTCGTACATTGTAGCGGGAACGTGGTCGCCGACCTGGGCGTAGAAATCACGGATGTTTTTGATGTCCTCTTTCCAGGAAGCGGTGTCGATGGACAGAAGATCGCGGATGGTGTCGGTGGTAATGCCGTTCAGCCCCTCCACGTTGATGTCCTCCGGCTTCGGAACGTAGCCGATGGCGGTTTCCACTGCGTCAACCTTGCCTTCGCAACGGGCGAGAATCCAGAGAAGTACTCTCATATTATCGCCAAAGCCGGGCCAGATGAAGTTGCCCTCGTCATCGGTGCGGAACCAGTTGACGTGGAAGATTTTCGGAGGATTGGGGATGACCTTACCCATATCAAGCCAGTGCTGCCAGTAGTCGCCCATATTGTAGCCGACGAACGGACGCATTGCCATCGGGTCACGGCGTACTACGCCGATTGCACCGGAAGCGGCTGCCGTTGTCTCGGAAGCCATAATGGAGCCGACAAACGCACCGTGCTGCCAGTTGAAGGACTGATACACCAGCGGAGCGGTTTTCGCGCGGCGACCGCCAAAGATGATTGCGGTAACCGGCACACCGGTCAGGGAATCAAACTCGGAGGACAGGCACGGGCAGTTCTTTGCCATCGCGGTAAAGCGGGAGTTCGGATGCGCACCGGAGGTGTTGATTTTATCCGCCTTGTTGTAGTTGCGGTAATCCCACGGCTCACCCTTCCAGTTGATGGCACCGTCCTCGGGTGTGGGCGGGTTGTTGTCAAGCCCTTCCCACCAAACCGTGTTCAGGCGGGTATTGTAGCAGACGTTGGTGAAGATGGTATCGCGCTTGGTGGTAGCCAGCGCATTGGGGTTGGAGTGCTCGTTGGTACCGGGAGCCACGCCGAAGAAGCCGTTCTCCGGGTTCACGGCATAGAGTCTGCCGTCCTCCTTGTTGACGCGCAACCAGGCAATGTCGTCGCCTACCGTCCATACCTTGTAGCCCTTCTTCTTGTAGATTTCGGGCGGAATCAGCATTGCAAGGTTGGTTTTGCCGCAGGCGGAGGGGAAAGCGGCGGTAACGTATTTGATCTCGCCGTTCGGATATTCCAGACCCAGAATCAGCATATGCTCAGCCATCCAGCCCTCTTTTCTGCCGAGGTAGGAGGCAATGCGCAGGGCAAAGCACTTTTTGCCGAGCAACACGTTTCCGCCGTAACCGGAGTTGACGGACATAATGGTGTTATCCTGCGGGAAGTGGGTGATATAGCGGTTCTCCTCGTCAAGGGTTGCCTTGGAGTGAAGTCCTTTGATATAGTCGGGGCTGTCACCCAGCGCGTCAATCACCTTTTTGCCCACGCGGGTCATAATCAGCATATTCAGCACCACATAGATGGAGTCGGTCAGCTCAATGCCGATTTTGGCGAAATCGGAGCCGACAACACCCATCGAGTAGGGGATTACGTACATCGTTCTGCCCTTCATAGAGCCGTTATAGAGCTTTTTCAGCTTGGCATACATTTCATTCGGTTCTACCCAGTTGTTGATGTTGCCCGCTTCTTCTTTGGTGGGGGTGCAGATAAAGGTTCTGCCTTCCACACGCGCCACGTCGTTGATTGCGGTGCGGTGCAGATAGCAGTTAGGGAGCAACTCCTCGTTCAGCTTGATCAGCTCACCGGTGGAGCAGGCTTCCTTGCGGAGTGCTTCCGCCTGTTCTTCGCTACCGTCGATCCATACGATCTTATCCGGTTTTGTCATAGCTGCCATTTCGTCAATCCAGGACAAAACGAACTTGTTGTTGGTCATAATTTCCATCTCCTATCTAATTTGGTACTACAAGCTGCCGTTGTACAACCCTTGTACTCCGATTTTGATTTTACACCAATTTTGCGCTTATTTCAAGGGGGGTGTACAAAGGTTACATTTTTTTAACATCTCGTTGCAATGCCTTTCTTTTTCCTGCTTTCGGTGTGGAAAAACAGAGCGGAACAGCCAGCCAAAGTCTGATTTTTCCAGTGTTCCCGTGGCAAAAAGCAGGGTAGCATACAAGAGTGTTGCAACGAGAATATGCACCGCCAGCCGTCCGCCGCCGGCGGGGAGAAGCCGCGGGAGAAATGCCACGGTAAGCCGCAAAAGACAGGTTGCCCCCACCACGCAGGCAACCGGGCGTGCCACCAGGCGGAACACGCCGGGGCGGTATTTTGTGATGCGGAGCAGGCGCGTCACACTGAGCGCGGCGTTGAGCAGCTCCGTAATGTAAATGGTAATCAGGTAACCGTTGATGCCAAGGCGCGGCACGAGAATCCATACCGCAATCACCGAAACGAACGCGTCCAGGATGTTCACGTTCATCGAGTATACCTGTTGCCCCAGCCCTTTGAGCATTGCGTCGGTTGCGGTGTCCAGATACATCACGGGTACAAGGGGTGCCAGCCGGCGGATGAAATACGCCACCTCCTCGCTGTGGTAAAGCGTT